>JAZTZD010000075.1:0-15776 GCA_045637305.1 Acutalibacteraceae bacterium | reverse complement strand
AGTCGTTGCCTATGGCAAACATCGCTCTTTCATAGAGATACTCTCCGTTTTTCGGTCTGACTTCGTCAAAGCAAAGATCTCCGAGAAACTGCGGCGCTTTTTCTTTTTCTGCGGGAATTTTATAAATATCGCCGCTTTCTCCGTCGGGAAGATTGACAAACTCCGTTTTTTCTCCGTCGGATTCAAAGAGCTTGATTGCTTTGGGAACACCGTTTTTCTTTTCACAAACAATCTCATACTCACAGTTTTTGAGCATCGGTTCGGATTCGGAAACAACCGCAATTTCAATGAGAGTTGCTCTGAACGGCATAAGCTCAATTTCAACGGTATCGCCGACATTGAAAATTCCGATATGCTTCTCATAGGGATGATGAAGATTGACGCAAACAGGTTCATTTGTTTCAATTCCCGTTTCTTCCCCTATTTTCACCGTAATCTTCTTTGTTTCCCATGAATTATTGCCTGTTGAGATGAATCTTTTTGTTTTGCTTCCTCTTGAAACGGCATTTGCGCCGTATTCTTCAGGCAAAACCTTTCCTTCAACAAGTATTGCCGCATTGCGCGAATGGAGATTATAGACTCTTGCAAGCTTTGCAAATTCATCATCACGCATAAGCCAAGGATTACCGTAGATTTCGGGTGCGAGAATCAGAGAACGGTTGAATGCCTGATAAACAAGCTCATCCTCAAAATAATCAATAGAAGAAGAAATGCAGACACCGTGGTCTTCGGCAAGTCTTTCAAGATTGTCCGTATGACCTCTTTCAAACATAAATGCTCTGTTGTGCATCGCTGTATTCTGATTGCACGAAAGAACATCAACATAGGTTTCTGTTCCGTTCCAGAGATAAGTTGTTATGTATTCCTCGGCTTCATAAAAATCAAGTCTGTGGTTAAGCACAACAAGGTCGGGCGAATACTTTCTGCATTCCTGAAGCATCTGAGCAAAAACACCTGCTTTTTCGGGACGCAGTCTGCCGCAGACACCGTCAAGCTTGAAAAGAGCAAAATTATGGTCACGGCAAAGATGAACAAAGAAATCAAAACGTTCTTTCTGACTCTCCTCTGTATCACCGTAGCCGTCGGGACTGCCCCACAGACCCATTCTTATTCCGAGTTCTTCGGCTTTTTTTACAATGTTATTGTATTCTTCGGGATACTGACTGCGGAATTTCGGACTGTTGACATTTCCGTAGCCCTCACTTGCACCGTCAAAGTTTCCCGCATCCCAGGCATAAATCTTTATCTCCATTCCGTATTCATCCTTAAGAAACTTGAAGAATTCAAGATTTATGAGTGTATGTTCTTCGGTTGAGCCTTCATTGGTGTTGTTAATCCACGAAAAATATTGCGGAATTGACGGGGTCAGATTGTCTGCCCCTGCATTTTTTGCGGTTTTATTCATAAATTACTCCTCAATATGTTTCAAAGTTTTTTCAACTGCTTCTTCAATATTTACTGTTTCAGAGCCGAAAATCAAAGTGTTGATTTTTCCGTTTACGGGCTTTTTCCAGCACTCATCAATTCCGTCGATGCCGTTCATCATTCCGATAACCGAACCTACGGTTGGAGCGTTGCAATCGGTATCAAATCCCATGCCGACTGCAATGCAGATTGATTTTCTGAAATAATCTTCTGTGATTTGTGCGCCTATCCATTCACGTGCAACATTTTTATAATCAATATTTATTTCGGTATTGTAAGGCTTTGCAAACTTTTCATTTCAGAAAATTCATAATTATCGCAATTACAGCAACAATTGCGGGAATTGCAAGAACTTTTATTGCTCTGTAAAACGCTTCATAAACATTTGTGGGCATCATCTGATAGAAATAAAAGAAGAATTTTTCTTTTACCTTTTTGCCCACAAGGTCTCTGTATCTTAAATCATAGGTTTCAAATGTGCCGTCATCATTGAGATTTATCATTCTTACGCCTCTGTCAAGACCAGGACCGTAAACGTGGAAGCCTGCGCCCTGAGTGTAGCCGACATCTATTCCCCTGACATTGCCGTTAAATGAATTTATATGGTCATGGCCGAAATAAATGCCCTTTACATCGCCTTTTTCAGCCATCGCATCAAACTGACCGCCGTTTTCCATCGGGTCTGCGGGCGATTCTTTCATGAATCCCGTTGCGTTAACCTTGTTTTTATCAAGTATGTACCACTTGCCTGCGTGGTTTCTGAAACCTTGCACGGCACCCTTGGTATTCTTTTTAACCTCGGTCAGAAGTTCCAGCACCTCGGGTACGGGAATATGCTGAATTACAATTGAAGGAATGACTCGTCCGTATTTTTCTTCATAAGAATCACGGACATTTCTGTACCATTCAAGCTGATTTTCATGAACGTGGTCATACCCTATCGTGAGACTTGTATGACTGTCGATGCAGTAAAGAAGAAATTCGATTTCGCCGTCTTTTGCAATTTCAATAACGTGATTTGCACAGCCGTCAACTCCCTGCGCGCTGTCACCGACAAAACAAGGAATACTTTTATAGATTTCAAGCTGTTCTTCGTTTGAAACACCGACCTGTCTGTCGTGGTTTCCGAAACAGATTGTAAACGGAATATTTCTTGACCAAGCAGGCTCTGTAAGCTTTGAAAGAACATTTTTAACCGTTGTTTTGTTACCCTTAAAGCTTGCAATGTTCCATATCTGGTCGCCCGAATAGACAAGCAAATCAGGATTTTCTTTTTCGATTGCCGCATTGAGAAGCGCAAGAGTGTCGGGGCTGACGTTTTTGCCCTCCTCACTGTCCGCAACCTGCATTATTTTAAACTGTTTGTTTTTGAAACTAAGCTGCATAATCAAAACCCGCCTTATCAGGATTCTTTTGCTTCTTTTGCTCTCTTTTCTGAAATGTGGTCGTGAATCTCATCACGGAGCTTGCCGTAAATCCTGAACTTTGATCTGAAAATGATAAGAGACACAAGAATGAGCACGGGAGGAATGGCAAAACAGATAATTCCGATTGCGCTCTTTGTTGCTTCATTGACACTGCCTCCGACAATCTGCTCATTATAGTTCATAATTCCGAGACCGCCGAAAAGGAAAATTGTCTGGACTGTGTATGCCATTTTCTGAAGAAAGCCTTTCATTGAGAAAGTTATACTTTCGTTTCTCTTTCCTGTTTTATATTCACCGTAGTCTACAATATCTGCAAGGAAAATTGTCTGCGCAACAAACATTGAACCGATACCGATGCTTGCAACAGTATAGCTGATATCAAGCGCAATATTGATTCTGAGAACAGGTCCGAAGATAAACATAAGAACATAACCGACCATCGCAATTGAAAGCGAAATCTGATAGATAACACGGTTTGTGAACTTCTTGCTGAGAATGGGAATAACAAAAAGACCGAGCGCGGAACCGACTGCGCCTATGGTTGAGAACAGACTCTGCGCAGTGGGCTCACCCAGAACATCAGTGAAATAATAAACAGCCGTTCCGCTTGTGAGATACCAGCCTGCATTTGAAATCATCGCAAAAATCATAAACACAACAAGCTGGTCGTTGCTTGCGATAACCTTAAACATCTGCCTGAAGCTGAACTTTCCATTGTTATATACAACATTTCTTTCTTTTGTTGAGAAAACGCAGATAAGCGCAAAGAAAACAAGAGCAATTCCGCAGATAATTGCCCATTTTGAGAATCCCGACGCACTGTAACCCTTATCGGTTGCAGTCATTCCGTCCGAAAGAAGAGGAAGCACAATGGGGGTAAGAATGCTGATAAGGCCCTGACCGATACCGCTGAATGTTCGTGCAACGGTTGCAACAAGGTTTCTGTCCTTGGGGTCGTTTGTGAAGCTCGGAACCATTGACCAATAAGGAATATCAGCCATGGTGTTCGTCATACCCCAAAGAATATACATAACCGCAATATAGATATAAAGCTTCATTCCGCTCATTCCGAAAGAAGTGAACAGAAGCGAAAGAACGATTGCATTTGATAATGTTCCGATAATAATCCAGGGTCTGTATTTACCCATTTTGGTCTTGGTGTTATCAACGATTGTTCCCATCATCGGGTCATTGATGCCGTCCCATATTCTTGCAAGCGGAGTAAGAAGAAGCAAAAATCCTTCCGTTAGACCGAGAACACTTGAAAGGTAGTAAGACAGATACGAATAGAACATTCCGTATGAAAGGTCAAGACCTACCGCACCGACACCGTAGCCGAGTTTTTCGCGCCACGTGGTTTTGTAATCATTCATAGCTTTATCCCCTTTTCGGACATTTTTTTCATTGTAACATATGTAATGTTAAATTGCAAAACTATTTTAATATAAAAGACCTTAAACAAGAGAATTATTGACTTGATGTTTTTCGTAATGTATAATGAAGCAGTAATCTTTCAAAGAGAGGAAAACAATTATGAAATTAAGAGCACCCTGCGTTCCGCTTATAACGATAGACCCCTATTTTTCCGTATGGTCGGAAAATGAAATTCTCAACTTTTCCCGCACGGTTCATTGGACCGGCAAAAGCAATCACATTCTCGGCACGGTTACCGTTGACGGAAAAGAATTCACATTTTTCGGATACAACCGAGATATGCATAAAATGACGCAGACTTCTCTTGAAATCGATGCATTGTCAACAACCGCGGTTTTTGAGAATGAAGAAATTTCTTTAAAAGCTGTATTCACATCCCCCGTTATCGCTGACGATTACCGACTGCTCACAAGACCTGTTTCTTACCTCTCGGTTTCATATTCATCCCGTGACGGAAAGTCACACAACGTTTCAATTAACATAAGAGCCGACGAAGAGCTTTGCCTTGACAAAGCTTTTCAGAATGACGTTGTCACCGAAGATTTCTGTGTTGGCAATATCAAGGGAATGAAAATGGGCAACTCGGAGCAAAAACCCCTTAACCGCTGCGGCGATGACCTGAGAATTGACTGGGGTTATCTTTATCTTGCAACCGATTCTGAAAAAGCTGAAACAAGCGTCGGAAATGAATGGGGACACACCGTTATAAATGTCTGCCGCAATGCCGCCGAAAACGAAAAGCTTCTTTTCCTTTTTGCATATGACGACATTGAAAGCATTGAATATTTCGGCGAACACCTCAGATCATACTGGAACCGTGACGGTCAGAATATTCTTGATGCAATAAAGGAAGCTGCTGATGAATACGAGGACGTTTCGGCAAAATGCCGTGATTTCTCATCAAAGCTTTATGCGGATGCCGAAAAAGCGGGCGGCGAAAAATATGCAGAACTTCTCTCGCTTGCATACCGTCAGGTCATTGCGGGTCACAAGCTTGTGCTTGACGGAAACGGTGAAATTCTTTTCATCTCGAAAGAATGCTTCTCAAACGGATGTGCCGCAACCGTTGACGTTTCTTATCCGTCAATTCCCCTGTTCCTCATTTACAACCCCGAACTTGTCAAAGGTATGATGCGCCCCGTTATCCGCTTTGCAAAAAGCGATAAATGGAAGTTTGATTTCGCGCCTCACGATGTCGGTTGCTATCCGCTTGTCAACGGTCAGGTTTACGGCGGCAGCAATCTTGAGCTTAAATATCAGATGCCCGTTGAGGAATGCGGAAATATGCTTGTTATGGCAGCGAATGTTGCAATCGCTGAAAAATCGGCGGATTTCGCAAATAAAAATCATGATTTGTATGAAAGCTGGTGTAATTACCTGATTAAATACGGCGCAGACCCCGGAAACCAGCTCTGCACAGACGATTTTGCGGGTCATCTTGCTCACAACTGTAACCTTTCGCTCAAAGCAATTATGGGTCTTCGCGGAATGGCAATAATTGAAGAATTTCTCGGCAAAAAAGAAAAGTCTGCATATTATCTCAACGAAGCCAAAAAAATGGCTGAAAACTGGATGAAAACCGCATTGAATCCCGACGGAACGTCAAATCTTGCATTTGACCAGCCTTATACATACTCGATGAAATACAATATGGTCTGGGACAAAGTCTGGGGAACGGGACTCTTCACTCAGGAGTTTATGGACAATGAGGTTGCGGACAATATGAAGCATTTCAATAAATACGGAATGCCTCTTGACAGCCGTGCGGATTACACAAAGTCAGACTGGCTCGTATGGTCGGCATCCATGGCATCATCAAAAGAAACTTTTGAAAAATATATTGAGCCTTTGTGGAACGCATATAACGAAAGTTCCAGCAGAGTTCCGATGACAGACTGGTATGACACCGTCAGCGGAAAGGAAGTTTCATTCCGCCACAGAACGGTTCAGGGCGGTCTCTTTATGAGAACACTGATGTGCAGCGGAAAACTCAATATCAAATAAAAAAACGAGCGGAAGATTGTCTTCCGCTCATTTTTTATATCAGTCTTCTATTGCAGCTTTTCTTGAATTGATTGCCTTGAAGATTTCGGGGTCGAATTTGGGTGTACGGTCATAATAGTAGAGACCGTTCTGCTCCTGTTCAATATCATAAAGCTGGGTATAGCAGAATCCGAACATCTTTTCATTGTCAAGAAGAATATCGGTGAGTCCCTTATATCTCTCAATAAATTCCTCTTCGGTCTTGGGTGCGTTACCGTAGCCCCAAGCATCGCCTCTGTCGCCTCTTGACCACTGAAGACCGCCGTATTCGCTGACAAATGTCATTCCGCCCTCATAAACCTGTCTGTCGGGGAAATAACCGTACATCTTTCCTTCACTCACAAGCTTTTCATAGTGCTGTGCAAAAACATTGACATCCTGCTCGTAATCGTGAACGTCAAAAATGTCGGTTTCAACATGGAAGTTACCGCTTGTGTCAATGCAGGGACGGGTTGTATCAAGCTGTTTTGTTACTCTGTAAATAATTCTGAGAACGTCGTCATACTGCTTTCTGCCCTTGATATCCCACGTTTCGTTGAAGGGACACCAGCCGATGAGCGAAGGATTGTTAAAATCTCTTTCAACGCATTCGCACCATTCGGGAAGCATTGCGGCAAGCGAGAAAGCATTCGACCAATCAAGACCCCAGTTTCCGTATTCGCCCCATACGATATAGCCGAGGCGGTCGCAATGATAAAGGAATCTCTTTTCAAAAACTTTCTGATGAAGTCTTGCGCCGTTAAAACCGACTGCCAGTGAAATCTTTATATCATTTATAAGTGCTTCTTCATCGGGAGCGGTATAAATTCCGTCGGGATAGAAGCCCTGGTCAAGAACAAGTCTCTGATAAACGGATTTTCCGTTGATTCTGAATTTATAGCCGTCAATTTCAACATTTCTCAATCCGAAATAGCTCTTTACTTCGTCTTCGTTGAATGTGAGCACAAGGTCATAGAGTCTGCCGCAGCCGACCTCCCAGAGATGTGTTTCCGAAAGCTTGATTTCGCCTGAAACGTTGCCTGCCGCTTTCTTTGTGAAGCTGCCGACTTCTCTGCCTTCGTAATATGCGGTTGCAGTGAACTCACCTCTGCCCTCAAGAACGGCATTGATTGTAAGCGCCGCATTCTCGCTGTCAGGATAGAATCTGAAACTCTTGATATAATTCACGGGAACAAATTCAAGCCATACCGTCTGCCAGATACCCGTTGTTCTTGTGTAATCACATCCGTGAGACTTGAGTTCTTCACTCTGCTTTCCTCTGGGAACAAGAGGGTCTCTGACATCGTCAACGGCATTGACGATAACCACGTTTTCGCCCTCTGTCAGATAATCTGTTATATCAAGGCTGAATGAAGCATAGCCGCCTTTGTGAGTACCCGCCTTTTTACCGTTGACATAGATAAATGCTTCATAGTCAACTGCACCGAAGTGAAGAAGAACTCTGCCCTTGAGATTGTCAGCGGTTATGTTTACGGTTTTTCTGTACCATACTGCGGGAATGAAATCGGTATGTTCAATTCCTGAAAGCTTGCTTTCGGGGCAGAAAGGAACAACAATTTTCTTTTCCCATTCCTTTTTATCGAGAATACCCGATTCATATTTGCTTTTACCGAAGTCAAATTCAAAATCCCATTCGCCGTTAAGATTTGTCCAGCCTTTTCTTTCAAACTGCGGATTGGGATGTTCACATCTTGGAATGCTCATATTCAGTCTCCTTTTATTTATTAAAAAAATTATTTTCAATCATCGCCGCAAGGCAATGATAAACAGGCAATGTCAATTCCTGCACCTTGAAGGTTTCCGTTTCGGGAAGCCTTATGCAAACATCAGCAATTTCGGAACACTTGCTTTTGCTTTCGCCTGTTACCGCAATTGTTTTTATGCCGCACGCCTTTGCTGCTTTCAGCGCATAAACAATGTTTTCGGAATTACCCGAGGTTGTGAACGCAACAAGAAAATCGTTTTCTTTTGCATATGCACACACCTGCTGAGCAAAAACAAGCGACGGTGCAACATCGTTTTCAAAAGCGGTCATCAATGCCGAATGGGCACAGAGCGAAATTGCCGGCAGACCCTTCTGAAGATTTTTTGCCATAAATGCGTCGTAAAATACTCTTCTTTCCTTTTCGGAAAACGGTCTTTTTTTGAGAAAACCTTTCATAAGTTCGCCGACAAGATGGTCGCAGTCAGCCGCACTTCCGCCATTGCCGCAACAAAGAAGTTTTCCGCCTTTTTCAAATCCGTCTTTCATAATTTTGTAGGCATTGAGTATCTGCACGGAACAGATTTCAAGTGAGGGGTAACGTGTTATCAGTTCATTGAAAATCGAATTCATTTGTTTGCTCCCTCCGCAAAATTCTTTGCAACTCCGATTGCCGCAAAATCTCCGATATCATCTCCGAGTTTTGCAGGAACAATTCTGCAGCATCCTGCGGAAACTTCAAGTGCTTCTTTTTTCACGGTTTCGTTCATACTGTCAACAAGAAGTCTGCCCGAGCGCTGAAAAATGCTTCCTATAACAATCATTTCGGGATTGAGGATATCAATAAGAATTGACAGACCTAGACCCAGCTTTTCGCCGCAGCGCCTGTAAATCGCCTGAGCAAGCTTATCCCCTCTGTCTGCTGCCTGAGCAACCGTTGCGGCAGTTATGTTGTCACGGGGAATAATCGTCTGCCCGTTATAAATCGAAACCATTTTCTTTGACATTGCAGCTATACCCGCACCGCTGCAGAAACCCTCAAACGACCCTGCCTTACCGTAAGCAACGGGTCCGTCGGCATCAAGGCGGATGTGTCCGACCTCTCCCGCCGTACCGCCGGTGCCTGTATAAAGTCTGCCGTCAAGAATCAGTCCCGCACCCATACCTGTTCCGAATGTGAGAAAAATCATATTCTTTGTTCCTTTTCCCGCACCGAACTGCCATTCCGCAAGCGCGCTGGCATCGGCATCATTCTGAACTTTGCAAGGAATTGAAAGTTCGTCACTTATGATGTCAGCCAAAGGAACGTTATCCCAGTCCGGAAGATTCGGGGGTCTCATAATAACACCTGTTTCGCTGTTGAGAGGACCTCCGCAACTTACACCGCAGGCAATAACGTCTTCGCTTGTTATTCCGTTCCTCTGCATAATCTCGTGTGCCGATGAGATAAGCTCATCAACAATTGCTCTCCAGCCTCTTTTCACATCGGTAAGAAATCTGATTTTGTCCTTTATTGAGTTACCGCTTTTTTCACTCAGTACAACGGCACATTTTGTTCCGCCGATATCCATTCCGATATAATATTTCAAATATGCCGCCTCCCTTTTTATTTTTTCAGTATACACATTATTTTATTTTTAGTCAACAGTTTAAAGCAGTGTTTACAGTCTAAAATAAGACAAAAGGGAGTGATATTATGGCAATAACTTTAATCAGAGCCGTTCTTCTTTACGGAATAATAATATTGATGATAAGGCTTATGGGCAAAAGACAGATAGCACAGCTTCAGCCTTCCGAACTTGTTATAACAATACTGATATCCGAAATAGCATCAACACCTATTCAGGACACAAACACCCCCGTTTTCATTTCACTCGCGGCATTGTTTGTGCTTGTTGCCTTTGAGGTTCTGACCTCCGCCATCGGTCTCAAAAGCAATAAGCTGCGCTCATTTATTCAGGGACACTCCGTTATAGTTATCAGAAACGGAGAAATACAGCGCGAAGAGCTGAAAAAACTGAGAATGACGGTCGGAGACCTTATAAGTGCACTAAGACAAAAGGATATTTTTGATATTTCTCAGGTTGATTATGCCGTTTTTGAAACGAACGGTCAGATAAGTGTTTTGCTCAAAGCGGAAAACAGAAACGCATCCGCCTCCGATGTCGGCGCCAAGGTCAACAACAGCGGAATGCCTTTTGCAATAATTTGCGACGGAAAGATTATTGAAGAAACCGTTTCACAGTCGGGAATTGATATCAAAAAAATTGAAAAAGCCATAAAAAAATCAAAAATCCCCCAAGACAAGATTCTTCTTATGACATTATGTACCGACGGCACTGCTTACTTTGCAGGAAAGGAAAACGATGAATGAAGAGAATTATCATTGCCTGTCTGCTGATTCTGGCTTCTTTTTCATACGCATTCATATCAAGCTATCTTATTTCAGATATAAGCAACGATATAATTGAAAAACTTGATTATATGACATGCGTTGCCGAGTCCGCCTCAGAAGATGAACTTTTAATCATGTCCGAAAATCTTATTGCCGAATGGGAGAAAAAAGATTGGATTTTCCACGCCTCGGTTAATGCGGAATCGGCTTTTGAAGCAGAAAAAAATATTCTGAACCTGAAAAAGCTCGCGGAAAGCGGCGATACCGAAGAATTCAGGGCACAATGTGTTGATGCATATACTCTGGTTTATTCAATAAAAGAATCAGAAAGCATAAATTTACAAAACATTTTCTGATATTTATTACACAACTGTAAATTTGCGATAAAATATTGTAATTTATATTCGCATATGATAAAATAATAACGAGCATAAGGCAAAGGAGGCGAAAGCTATGGCAGAGTATACAATGCTCATTTTCTGGATTGCTTTGCTTGTTGTGCTTGTTGTTATCGAGGCAGTTACCGCCCAGCTTGTAACAATCTGGTTTGCCGCAGGTGCGGCGGCCGCAATTGTTGCCGAGCTTCTCGGCGCCGAAAACTGGCTGCAATGGATTATTTTCATCACTGTTTCAGCGGTTACGCTCATTGCAACAAGACCTCTTGTCAAAAAAGCAACAAAGCAGAAAATCCAGCCCACAAATGCCGACCGATGTATCGGCCAGACCGCAGTTGTTACGGAAGATATTGATAACATAGCGGGAAAAGGTCAGGTTCACGTTAACGGAATCACCTGGACCGCACGTTCATCTGACGGAACAACATTCACAAAAGATCAGCAGGTAAAAGTTGAAAAAATCGACGGAGTAAAGCTGATCGTAACCTCGCTTTAAAGCGAATTCGAATTAAGGAGGAAATAACTATGGATTTCATCGTAGGACTTATTCTTATTTTCCTTGCAATTTTCCTTATTGCAATTGTGATTATGAATATAAAAATTGTTCCTCAGTCAAAGGCTTATGTCATTGAAAGACTCGGAACCTACAGCACAACCTGGCAGACAGGTTTCCACATCAAGATTCCTTTCATTGAAAGAGTTTCAAAACAGGTTTCGCTCAAGGAACAGATTGTTGATTTTCCGCCCCAGCCCGTTATCACCAAGGATAACGTTACAATGCAGATAGACACGGTTGTTTTCTTCCAGATTACAGACCCCAAGCTCTTCTGCTACGGCGTTGAAAGACCTCTTTCCGCAATTGAAAATCTCACCGCAACAACACTTCGTAACATCATCGGTGAGATGGAGCTTGACAACACTCTCACTTCCCGCGATGTCATCAATGCAAAAATCAGAGGCATTCTTGACGAAGCTACCGACCCCTGGGGCATAAAGGTTAACAGAGTTGAACTCAAGAACATTCTTCCTCCCAGAGAAATTCAGGACGCGATGGAAAAGCAGATGAAGGCTGAACGTCAGCGCCGAGAAGCAATCCTTACCGCAGAAGGCGAAAAAGCAAGTAAGATTCTTGTTGCGGAAGGTCAGAAGGAAAGTAAGATTCTTGCCGCTGAGGC
This sequence comes from Acutalibacteraceae bacterium, assembly GCA_045637305.1. Taxonomy (GTDB): domain Bacteria; phylum Bacillota; class Clostridia; order Oscillospirales; family Acutalibacteraceae; genus CAG-177. Next base: position 3,780 of record JAZTZD010000075.1, on the reverse strand, counting down.
TGACAAACAGAGCGCAATTCTCGCCGCAGAAGCAATCAAGGAAGCAAAAATCAGGGAGGCGGAAGGTGAAGCCGAAGCCATCATGAAGATTGAGGAAGCAAGAGCAAAGGCAATCGAGCTTATCAATCAGGCTGCACCCGGACAGGGTTACCTCACCATCAAGAGCCTTGAAGCATTTGAAGCTGCCGCTGACGGTCAGGCAACAAAGATTATCATTCCCAGCGAACTGCAGGGAATTGCAGGTCTTGCCGCAAGCGCTAAGGAAGTTCTTTCAGATAAATAAACAACCGAACGGCTCCCGTTTGACGGGAGCCGTTCTTCATTTTTGCAAATCTGCCTGAGCATTGTCATTCTCAAGGTTATCATTTGCAAGGTCATTATCGAAATCCGCAGTTCAGAAATTCTTCTTGTTTTCGCCGTTGTTGTTCTGCTTATTCTGGTTGTTGTTCTGCTGGTTGTTCTGCTGGTTGTTCTGCTGGTTATTCTGCTGATTGTTCTGCTGGTTGTTTTTGTTGTTCATATTCTTATCAAACATTTTTATCACCTCACTACTATTATTCCCGTTTTCAATCAATTATTCATATCACCGTTCGCGGGATTATCAAGTAATTTTCCGCTTCCCGAAAATCTTGAACCATGACACGGACAATCCCAGGAATGCTCGGCTTTATTCCATTTCAGAGCACAACCGAGATGAGGACAGCGTTTTTTTGAAAACGACAACAGGTTTACTGCCGACTCAAACCCGTTGCATATCAACTGCGGATGAATGACACTTCTTGACGGATTGTAAATTCCGGCATAATCATTACATTTTCCGATTATCATATCATTGAGCAGCATAGCGGAAACCATTGCACCCGTCATACCCCATTTATTGAAACCGCAAGCAACATATAAATCAGATGTACTCTTTGAATATTTACCGATATACGGAATGCCGTCAAGAGTCATACAGTCCTGAGTTGCCCAGAAGAATTTTTCTTTTGCGACGGGAAATTTTTCATTTGCAAAAGCTCTTAATTCCGCCCAGTCTCCGCCTTTTTTACCCGTGCGATGACTTCCGCCGCCAAGCAGCAACAAATCGCCGTAATTCCTGAAAGAAAGACCCTTTTTGTTTTCATCAACATACATTCCGTCAACATCTGCGGCATTTTCAAGCGCAACAACATAAGAACGGTGCTGATAAAGCTTTATGAAATAGCTTCCTTGCTTGTTTATAAACGGAAAATGTGTTGTTACAATAACTTTGTCGGCACTTATTTTCCCGTAATCCGTAACCGCTGTATTCCCCTGCATTTCTCTTACAAATGTATTTTCGTAAATATTCAGATTATTTGAAATACCGCCAAAAAATTTCAGCGGATTGAACTGCGCCTGATTCGGAAAGCATACCGCACCAACATTCTGTACAGGTAAGTTTATTTTTTCGATAAATTCAGCCGCATATCCGATTTTATTAAGTGCTTCCATTTCTTTTTTGAGTTTTTCGGGTGAGTCAACAGAATAAACAAAATTGTCTTTCACCTCAAAATCGCAGTCAATATCCGTACTGATTTCCTTGTATTTTTCAAGTGCAGACCTGTTGGATTCAAGATATAAAGCTGTGTTTTCAACACCTGCAGATTTCAGAAGCCTGCTGTAAATCAATCCGTGCTGAAAAGTGATTTTTGCGGTTGTGTTTTTTGTTACTCCGCCGCAGATTTTCTCTTTTTCAACAAGGATGTAATCTACTCCTGATTTTTCAAGAAAATAAGCGGTCAGAAGTCCCGCTGCACCGCCGCCGATAATCAGCACATCTGTTTTCTTATCTCCTCGAAGTTGCCCGAAAGAAGGCAATAACGAGTTTGATTCCCATAACGATTTCATACCCATTCTCCTTTTATCCTTACATTTTATCTTTTGAAAAGGATTATGATGTATTCAAAACTGTGTATGGACTTAAAGCTAAAATTATGGTATAAATAAATTATTAAGATTGGGAGGAAAATAAAAATGAATATCGGATTTGATGTTGAAAAAGCAGTAAAAGAACGTTACAGTGTGCGCACATATGCAAAAACTCCTGTAGAAAATGAAATAAAGGAAAAAATCTTAAAATATGCCGATACTCTTCAGAATCCGTTCGGGCCGAAAATACGATTTAAGTTCATCGAAAAAAACTTATCTGAAAACGGCGAAAAGCTCGGAACATACGGATTTATAAAAGGCGCTGACCTTTATCTCGGTGCGGCGGTACCCAAAGAAAAATGTGCGCAGGAAGCTCTCGGATATGATTTTGAGCAACTCATTCTCTATATAACAAGCCTCGGACTCGGCACCTGCTGGCTTGGCGGCACATTCAACAAAACTGCTTTTGCAAAAGAAATGTCTCTTTCCGAAAATGAACAGTTTTCAATCATAACTCCTGTCGGATACCCCGCAAAACACCAACGCCTCTCCGAAAAAATTTTCCGTCAATCACTTAAAGCGGATAACCGACTTGACTGGAATAAAATGTTCTTCAGCAACAATTTAAACACACCTCTCACCAAAGAAGAAGCAGATGAATATACGTTTGCACTCGAAATGCTCCGCCTCTCCCCTTCCGCAAAAAACAAACAGCCTTGGAAAGTTGTTTTTGACGGAAAAGCCTTTCACTTCATTCAGCTTTTCGCTCATGAAAACAACGACGGAAGCGGAACGGAAATGCACAGAATCGATATCGGGATTGCCCTTTCTCATTTTCACCTTGCGGCAATCGAAAAAGGACTGAACGGCAGATTTGAGAAATGCAATGCAGATTTTGATATCGGCGAAGGTAACGCCTATATAACATCGTGGATTGTTGAGTAAAATCAGCCGCACTCAGAGTGCAGATTTCACCCTGAGTGCGGCTTTTTAAACAATATTTCAAAAATCACTTGATTTTTATTTTATTTTGTAATATAATTTTTTGAGCATCGGGGTATAGCGCAGATGGTAGCGCGCTTGGTTCGGGACCAAGACGCCGTGGGTTCAAATCCCGCTACTCCGACCAAAAGATGATAATCCGAACCCTCTCCTTAAGATTGGAGAAGCGTTCGGATTTTTCATTTCTTATAGTCTTTTAGAATGAGAAAATGGGGATGATGATTCATCCCCGCCGAATTAAGATTTATATCAATCTGTACTTCGTTCTCTTTCGGCTTTCCACTTTTCAAAGGCTGCTTTGCCCTCTTCGCTTTCGTAGAACGCCCTGATTTCCGGAAGTAAAGCTCTTGCTAAAGATTCCATAACATCATTGGGTATTCCTGTGCCGAAATCATTTTCTTTTTTGGACTTTGCCATGCTAACCGGTTGTTTTTCTCCTTTCTGAGTTTTGTTAGATAGGAGGTTCCTTATGAAAGATCATTTACTCATCTATATTTTAATCCTATTTTAAATTTTTGTCAAACTTTTTTCACCGTTGCAAATCGACTGGTTTTTTACAACTTAAAATTCAGCCATTAGAACAACAGAAACGCAAAATTAAGGTAATAGGTCAAACTATACGCACCCCTCAATTACCGCAATCTGAAACCGTTGATACACAACGGTTTCAGAAGCTCTATTTGGTAAATTTTTAACTGTAACGAAAGAGTTTCTATTTCTCGGTTTTTACAACCGAAAAATTCATTGTGTGGAAAAAGTAACCGCAAAATCGGGGTAACAGGTCAAACTATACGTACCCCTCGATTACCGCACTTTCAATCCCTTATATATCAACGATTTCAGAGCCTACTTTTCCTACGTTTTTCAAACTATTAAAAGGAGTTTTTT
>JAZTZD010000074.1:0-2915 GCA_045637305.1 Acutalibacteraceae bacterium | reverse complement strand
ATAAGAAATATATTCATCGGGATTTTCAGTTTCGGGCAGATAAGCCTCAACAAATCTTTCGCCCCATTGCTGACGGATTGTAACAGACGGTGACATAACGAGTGCAGGTATATTCTGCCTGCGGACAAGCTCCAGACCGAGAATGGTCTTTCCGCTGCCCGGTGCGGCAACGATATGTATTCTTTTATCCTTCAGATGTTTCTGTGAATTATCAAGCACCGCCTGCTGATAATCACGGAAAGTCCATTTGAATTTTACATTACTGAAATCTTTCATAATATCACTCCGCTACGGATTTTGATTTATTTTATCATAAATATTGTGTTTTCGCAACGAAAGCCGTCTTAAATCAAGACGGCTTCTATTTTTGTGTTTTAATGAATTGCTCCACATTCGCAGACAAGATTATTGCCGAAGAGCTTCTGGAAGAAGAGAACAATCTTATAGAAGAAACCTGCGATACCGCCCTGATGGCATTTGCATTCACAATCTTTGTAAACTGCTTCTGCAGTAACGTTGAAAACACCCATTGTGAATGTTGTTTCGGAATCATAATAATCTTCGGGGGTTGCGCCTGTGATATTTCAACAATAAAAATTCTTGCCGTCAATTTTATCTGCAGTGATTGTTACAACGTTGCCGACAACTGCACTTGAAGCAGACGCCTTTCCGTTTTCAACGGTAACATCTGTGCCGAGAGTTACAGAATCACCGAGTTTGATTCTTATAATACACATTGCTTTGCCGTTACCACCATGACTATAAAGATAATATGCACTGTCACTGGGAAGATAGGAATTGAAATTGTAACGCGGAATTTCTTGTCCGTCATAAACAACCTTAAATTCATCCGCTGTGGGAAGATTATAACCGCCGATATAGAACGTTGTGAGCACATAATATTCCTTTTCAGGGTCAGCTATATCGCCGCCGCAATTGGGAACCTGTGTTGACATGATTTCCGAATAATAAGGCGGCTGATTGTAGTCAAGTGAAGGGAAACAAGAGTTAAGATTTGAGTTATTGAGTTCTTCACCGTAATAGATTGCGGGGAACTTACTGATTTCAACAACCTTTGTTGCGGCTGATGCTGAAGTCATTGATATACTCATCATTGCAAAAACAGTAATGAGAGCGAGCGTAATTGCTGTTATTTTTTTAATCATTTTAAAGTATCTCCTTTTTATCCCGCGTAATAAAGCACTTCAAAAAGCTCATGTTCGGGTATCCCGTTGATACAGAGCTGATAATCAATTCTCTCAACATAAATTCTGCATTCTCTGCCGTCACCGAGTTTTGCGTCAACAAAGGTTTTGCCGTCTGTGCGGATAAGCTCATAATCTGTTCCTGCAGGAACGGTCTCATTTTTCAATTCAGGCAGAATTTTAACTGAAATATCTGCCGTTGAGGTTATGATAAAAAACTCCGAGTCAGATATTGTGTAGATTTCATCCTTTGTTTCAGGCATACCTGTTTCGGGATTTACGGAATATGTTTTTCTTGCTGAATATGTTGAAAGAAGGTCAAATTTTGTTTCAAGAACAAACTGTGTCGGGTCATTGAAGACCTGGTCAACAGCGCAGCCTTCACCGTTTTCATTTTCATAATAAAGTGCTTCAAAAGCAGTTCTGTCCATTACGCCAACCTCTTTGATTTTGTTGCCGTTCAGGTCATAAACAATAAGGTCACTGTAATCGTTGAATCCCTGTGTTACAACATAAACGAAATATTTTCCGTTCATATTGACAAGATAATATTCTGCTCCGAGCAGTTCAACGCCGTCGAAGGTATATTCCTCACCATTGAGGGTTATTATTATTTCTTCATATGCACCCTCGTCATAATATGAAAGACCAAGGCTGATTATATCCTTTTTACCGTCATCGGGATTCATATCAAACTCAACATCGCTCCAATCGGGAAGTTCGCAAGCATACGAATCGGGAGCAACCGTATATTTCTTGTTGAAAAGCTCGGGATATTCGTCAAAATACACTGTTGCGGTAATCAGACCTGCGGCATATGAAGCGATTTCATAGGGACTGAAATAGAATGTGACACCCTGATAACCGACTGTCCATTGAATTTTGTCCGTACCGTATTCGATAATGGTATCTTCAAGATTATCAAAGAATTCGCCCTGCACCTTGTCGCTTGCCTTTATCTTTTCGGCAAGAATTGCGGGAAGGGTTGAAATATCCGTCATAACATCGGTGATAACAAGCTCTTTGCCTGTTACGGTATCATAGTTATATCCGCCCGTACCGTAGTTGGGGTGCATTCCTCCGCTGAATTCATCATAATCACTGCGAAGGCTCAGAACAACATTATCTGCACGCTGAAGAACATATTTCTGATTTGCGGTGTAAGTCAGAAAACTCTCACAGTCTTCATAGTAGTAATCAAGCTGCTCCGAAGCAGAATCATAAAGGCTGTCTGCCGTTTCTTCATAAGTGCTTGTCTTATCCTGATTGAGAGAGTTGAGCGAGTTTGCAAGGCGGGCATATTTTTTGCCGTCAGCTTCGGAGAGATAAAGAGTCTGATATCTTACCTCTGTAAGAGATTCATATGTTTCGGGGTGCTGTTTGAAAGCATAACCGTTATTTCTGTAAACCGAAAGAAATTCAACCGCATTTTTCTTTTCGGATGACGTGCTGTTGCTTGTTTCGTCAGCGGCAGTTGTTGTTTCGGCATCGGGTTTTTCGGGTTTATCAGCAGAGCAGGATGCAAAGCCGAAAAGAACAGCAAAAACGAGCAATAATGAAATAAATTTTTTCATAATATCACCTGAGTAAATAATCTGAAAACGGAGTGACCGCCGAAAACGGCCACTCCGTTAAATTCAGTTGATTACGATTGTTTCAATAAGGGGTGTTGCATCTGCAACGGAACAACTCCATACCATAACGTACATT
>JAZTZD010000073.1:0-28097 GCA_045637305.1 Acutalibacteraceae bacterium | reverse complement strand
ATAGCGGTTGTGCCGTTTTCAAATTCTTTGACAACGCCGCCCTTGAGGGTTACATTAACCATAATCTATCATCCTTTCAAAATTATACAAAATTAAAATAAAAAAAGCTTCATCCCGTAAAAAAACAGGATGAAGCATAATTATACTCCACGGTTCCACCCGTCATTCCGATTGAATAATCGGCTCTCGGCAGCCTTAACGCGGCTGAAAACGTCCTTCCTTATTTCGGAGGCTCTCGGCAGTGGTAACAATTTGCCGGCTTTTACCGCTCTTTCAGCACGGGGAGCGGCTCTCTGGTAAAGCTTATGCAAATGCCTTCTGCTTCATCGATTTTAGTTTATATTATCACTCAAATTGTATAAAGTCAATAGAAATTATATAAAATGTTCCTAAAAAAACTTGACATTAAGACTATAAAAGTATACTATATCTATAATGGTGTTATATTGTGCCAAGAAGGATGCTTTTGTATCCGAAAACACCATTAGTTGATTTTACGGTAAGTTTTTTATATCGACCGTCCGCACTTTGAAATGTGCGGAAAAGTCACAGAAATTTTAATGTCAGGAGGTTTTAAAAACTTGGAACTTTGGTTAGCAATTCTTATTGCCGCCATAGCAGCCGTTGTATTCTTTGTCATCGGTTTTGTTGCAGGCGGTTTACATAGGAAGAAAGTTGCCGAAGCGGCAATCGGTTCGGCTGAGCAGGAAGCAAACAAAATTGTCAGCGATGCCATTGCAACTGCAGAAGCAAAGAAGAAGGAAGCAATCCTTGAAGCCAAGGACGAAATCCACAAGCAGAGAACAGAAACAGAAAAAGAGCTTCGTGAAAGAAGAAACGAAGTTCAGAGACTTGAACGCCGCATAACCCAGAAAGAAGAAAGTCTCGACAAGAAGAGCGATAACCTTGAAAAGAAGGAAGAAGCTCTTAACGAAAAGCTCAAGACAGCAGATGAGCGTCTTGAAGAAATTGAAAGCCTTAAAAAGAGTGAATTTGAAATGCTTGAAAGAATTTCGGGACTTTCAAAGGAACAGGCTAAGGAACATATCCTCAGCATTCTCGATGAGGAACTCAACCACGAAAAGGCAGTTAAGATTCAGGAATACGAGCAGAAGGCTAAGGATGAATCCGATGCAATGGCAAGAGAGATTATCACAACAGCTATTCAGCGCTGTGCCGCTGACCACGCATCGGAAGCAACCGTTTCAGTTGTTTCTCTTCCCAATGACGAAATGAAGGGAAGAATCATCGGTCGTGAGGGCCGCAACGTAAGAACTCTTGAAATGATTACAGGTGTTGACCTTATCATTGACGATACACCCGAAGCTATCACAATTTCAAGCTTCGACCCCGTTCGCAGAGAAATTGCAAGAGTTACTCTTGAAAAGCTTATTCAGGACGGAAGAATTCATCCTGCAAGAATCGAAGAGATGTATGAAAAGGCAAAGCGTGAGGTTGAAACAACTATCAAGCAGACCGGTGAACATGCCCTTATCGATGCAGGTGTAAACAACGTTCATCCCGAAATCGTTAAGCTTATCGGTAAGCTCAGATACCGCACAAGCTACGGTCAGAATGTCCTCAACCATTCACTTGAGGTTTCCTATATCGCAGGTCTTATGGCTTCGGAACTTGGCACCGACGTTAAGACAGCTAAGAGAGCAGGCTTGCTCCACGATATCGGTAAGGCTCTTGACCACGAAATGGAAGGCTCACACGTTGACCTCGGTGTTGAATTTGCAAAGCGTTACAAAGAAAACGATAATATTCTTCACGCAATCAAGGCTCACCACGGTGAGGTTGAAGCAAAGACAATTACGGCAGTTCTTGTTCAGGCTGCAGACGCAATTTCTGCGGCAAGACCCGGCGCAAGAAGAGAAGATGTTCAGAACTACATCAAGCGTCTTGAAAAGCTTGAAGAAATCTCAACATCATTCGAGGGCGTTGACCGCTCATTTGCAATTCAGGCAGGCCGTGAGGTTCGTATTATGGTTAAGCCGGAGGTCGTTGATGACGACAAGATGGTGCTTCTCGCAAGAGACATAGCAAAGAAGATTGAGGAAAGCATGGAATATCCCGGTCAGATTAAGGTTAATCTTATCAGAGAAAGCAGAACCATCGACTATGCTAAATAAAAAAGAGGGGATTGCTTCGGCAATCCCCGTTTTTTAGGTGATTTTTATGAATATTCTTGTTATCGGTGATGTTGTTTCATCAGTTGGATGCGAGTTTCTCAGAAACCGTCTTCCCGCATTCAAGAGACTCAAGGGGATAGACCTTTGCATTGCAAACGGAGAGAATTCTGCCGTAGGCAACGGAATAACTCCGTTTTCGGCGCAGTTTCTCTTTGACAGCGGTGTTGACTTCATAACAACGGGCAACCACGTTTACCGCCGCAGGGAAGTATATGAAATGCTTGACGAAAGAGACGATATCATAAGACCCGCAAACTTCTATCGCGGCAATCCGGGAAAAGGCCGGTCTGTCATTGATATGGGTGCGGTCAAGGTCGGCGTTATCAATCTGATGGGCAATGTTTATATGGACAAGTGTGCAAACCCGTTTTTGTGTGTTGATGAGATTCTGGAAGAGATGTCGGGATGTAAAATTATACTTGTTGATTTCCATGCCGAAGCAACCGCAGAAAAACGTGCACTCGGATTTTATCTTGACGGAAAGGTTTCTGCCGTTTTTGGCACGCATACTCACGTTATGACGGCTGATTCCTGCATTCTGCCGAAGGGCACGGCATATATTTCCGATATCGGAATGACGGGTGCAAAAAACTCGGTTCTCGGAGTAAAGCCCGAAATATCAATAGATTGGCTCCGCACGGGAATGCCCGCAAGATTTGATGCCGCAGACGGCGAATGCATCCTCAACGGATGTATATTTGAAATCGACAATAAAACAGGCAAGGCGGTTTCGGTTGAGCCTGTTACCATAGAGGGATAACTTATGCAAAAGCTTCTCAGTCATATGCGCTCTGCGTGTCAGAAATATGAAATGATAAAAGAGGGAGACAGAATTGCCGTCGGGGTTTCGGGCGGAAAGGATTCGGTCTGTCTGCTTGCCGCAATGGCAAGACTCAGACTGTTTTATCCCGAAAAGTTTGAGCTTGTCGCAATTACTCTTGACCCTTGCTTCAACGGTGAAGAAGGGGATTATTCCGAAATACAGAAGCTTTGTGATGAATACGGAATTGAGTATATTATCAAAAGAACACAGCTTTGGGATGTTATCTTTAACATCAGAAAAGAAAGCAATCCCTGCAGTCTGTGCGCAAGAATGCGAAGGGGAGCTTTGCACGATGCCGCAATTGAAGCGGGTTGCAACAAAATTGCTCTCGGGCATCATCTTGATGACGTTGCGGAAACTTTTATTATGAATCTTTTCAACGGCGGCACGCTTGACTGTTTTATGCCTGTTACTTATCTTTCCAGAAAAGACCTTTATATGATAAGACCGATGATTTTTGCAAGGGAAAGTGAATGCGCAAGAGTAGTGCGTAGGGAGAATCTTCCGATTGTAAAAAGCAAATGTCCCGCCGACGGTGCAACCGAGAGGCAGGAGGTCAAGGAATTTCTTAATTCACTTGAAAAGAAATACGGTGATGTTCGAAGTAAGATTCTCGGAGCAATGCAAAGAAAAGAGATTAACGGATATTAAAAAATACGGCTTGCATTTCTGCAAGCCGTGTTTTTTTATCAGTTGTTATTTCCTGAACCAATTTCGTCGTTGAATTCTTTGACTTCTGCTGCGATAGCTTTTCTTCTTTCGCGAAGTTCCATATACATTCTGTCTCTCTTTTCACCCTGAAGGTCATAGAACAACTGGGGAATGATACTGAGAATACCTGTAACAACCGGAAGAAGTGTACACATCCAGAAGAGTGCGTGACGTGCCTTGGGGCTCTGATTGCCCTGGGTTGCGTTGGGGTCATATCCGAACATTTTAAGAAGAAGAGGCTGAACAAAGTTCTTGACGGTGTTAACCATCTTTGTAACAAGACCTTTTGCAACGCCTGTCATACCTTCTGAACGGAAGCCGTTCTTCCACTCGCCGTAGTCAATGGCTTCGTTTCTCATTTCTTCGGGAATAACCTTTCTGATACCCCAGAAGAACATCCAGATTGTTTCGCGAAGCATAAATGAAGGAATCATAACAGCAAGGTTTTCGTAACCCTTCTTGCCCTTGATGTTAATCAATTCACCGGCTCCGTAAACGCCGAGCATAAGCACGCTGTCGATGTGCGAGCTGACAATCCAGAGAGCCTTTGTTGAGAACTTGGAACGTGCCCAGGGAACATATGAATAGCTCAAGGGTGAAACGACTGCACCGGGAATACCAACGATTGTTGACATTGATGCAAGGTTAAGAACGTTGATGTAGTAAAGGTTTGTGCCCGAGTTGAGGCTGAATGCACCGAGGAACTCGGAAAGAGTGATGAGAAGAAGCGGTTTATTGGTGATAACGGACTTGATACCGCTTGTAACGCTCGGACGGTCAACGGTCTGCATAACTCTTTCTTTAGCAACAAATGCATAGAAGAGGGCAAAGAGACCTGAAACAACGGCTGTTATAACGCCGCCGAGAACGAAGAGCTTGTTGTAACCCAGCTGGTAAGCAACGTTGTTTGTAAGCTCGAGAGCCTGATTCTTGGGGTTGTTGATATAAATATCAATCAGAAGACCCATCAGGATTTCAGGAGCTTTCTCAACGAAACCTGAAAGAAGGTTTGCCTGAGTAATCAATCGGGTTCGGTCTATGATATTCGGTGTTATCGTCGAGGTCATACCCTGTCGGACAATTGCGATAAGAGAGCCTGAAAGATTTGAGAAAATCTGCAGAACAAGATAAATCGCAAAACGCGGAATATTGGTTCCGATACCTTCGGTTCCCATAAATAAAGGTAATGCCCAATATAATATGGTAAGAATAACGCCGGGGATTGCATAAATAACAAGCCAGGGCTTGAATTTGCCCCAACGTGTACGTGTTCTGTCAACGATTGAAGCGAGGAACATATCGTTAATGATGTCCCAAACACCGATGACACCGTTTGTAATCGACTGGAGAACAAGGTCGATTTTAAGGATGTTCATCTTGAAAATATCGTCATATTTTCCGATGTTGAAGCTTTGAGCAATGTCATCGAGTATGTATGCAAAGGTTTCTTTTGAGCCGACATAGCGTCTGTCTTTGGGAACGGCGCTTGGTGCCTTCTCCTGAACAACCTTGGCAGTTGATTCAGATGCCATAAAATCTCTCCCTTTATAATATAATAATCAATTCATTTTAACATACTATTCACAGTATTTCAACTGACTAAATAATTTTTATGAATATTATACAGTTAAAGTGTCCGCTTTTTGTGTATAAAGTCAATTAATTGGCTGATACCGTTTCTTCACCCATATATTTTGAGATAAAAGCTCTTACTTTCTCGTCGTATTCTTCTTTTGCGTCATAATAACAGTAGGCGTGAATAGCATCGGGCACGGTCATTATGTCTTTTTCAACGGGGCAGGCTTCATAAAGCTTGCCGCACATTTCAAAGGGGACAAGCGGATCTTTTTCGCCGTGAATGAAAAGGACAGGATTTTTTGCGTTTTTCATTGTTGCAACAGGCGAAGCGTCCTTTTTAAGGTCGTAGCCCGAAAAAATTCTGCAGAAAATATTGATGAATTCAGTTGTTATTCTCGGCTCTATCTTAATCATTGTTTTGATTTTATGCTTGACTTCATCGAATGCAACGGTAAACCCGCAGTCTTCAACAATGAGTTTTACCTGCTTACGGGGGTGTGTGTTGTTGACAAGCATTGCGGTTGCCGCGCCCATTGAAATTCCGTGGAGAATGATTTCGATATCTTCACCGAAACGGTCAACAAGATAGTCAATCCAGAGCTTTATATCTTTACTGTCAAACGAGCCGAAGCCGATTTTGTTGCCGTCGCTTCTGCCGTGACCTCTCAGGTCGGGCAAAAGGTAATGATACTGTAAATCATCATGGTAAAACGGGAAAAGATGACTGCATTCGTCGGGACCGTTGCAGTTATAGCCGTGAATGCAGATGACAAAACGCTTTGTTTCTCTTTTTGCAGGCACATACCATGCCCTGAGTGTCAGACCGCCATCTGTTTTGAGGCTGAGGTCTTCGGGGTTATGCGAATAAAGATAGGCGTTGTTCTTTTTGCGCACTTCTGCTCTGAGGATTTTCTTTGGCTCGGTTTCAGGCTTCTTTTTTCGATTTGAAATGAGAGCAACCTTATATCCGACCGCGCCGATAATAACAAATGTGACAAAAACAAATAGGATTATACCGATAATAACATAGAGAGCTGTCATCGCTGTCACCTCAGATTCATTTTTTACTATTTTATCATATTTTTACCTTTAAGGCAAGGTTGACATTTAAATGTAAAAGAGTTAAACTTGAAAAAAATCCAGAAGAGGAAGTCAAAAAATGACGGGTACATTGGTTAACTGCGCGGCGGTTGTTGCAGGCAGTGCAATAGGTCTTATCTTTAAAAAGGGAATTAAAGAAAGCTATATGGAAAGCATCAACAAGTCAATGGGACTTGCGGTGCTGATTATAGGTCTTAACGGAGTAATATCAAATATGTTTTCCGTCAAGGACGGCAAAATTTCAAGCAGCGGTGAGCTGTTGCTTGTTTGTTTTTTGGTTATCGGAACATTCATAGGTGAGCTTCTGAAGCTTGATGAACGTTTCACGAATTTCAGCAACAAAATTGATGCGAAATTCAAAAACGGCGGTTTTGCAGGCGGTTTTATAAGCGGCACATTGCTTTTCAATGTCGGAGCAATGGCAATTATAGGCTCAATCAATGACGGAATTTCAGGTGACAGCTCAGTGCTTTTTGTTAAAAGTGCGCTTGACTTCACAGCATCAATAATTTTTGCCGCAACACTTGGATTTGGGGTTATATTCACGCCGATTACAATTCTGATTTATCAGGGTACGATAACGTTGCTTGCGGGTTCTCTGAGCAATTTGCTCGCGGGAGAGCTTCTCATACAGATGTGCATGGTTGGATATGCGATTATTATGGCGATCGGCTTCAACTTCCTTTTCAAAAACAAGTTTAAAACTCTGAATATGCTGCCCGCGGTTTTTTTGCCGATTGTTTATCATTATATTCTTGTTCTTATTGATTTTATATCACAGAAAATATAAAAATAAAGACACTTGAAATCTTGGTTTCAAGTGTCTTTTTCGTTATCTTCTTTCAAGTTTTCCAAAGCAACCCTGACAGCTTCAACAACAAAAGCGGTGAAAGTACATTGCTTACCTTCTATAGCTTGCTCAACCTCGTCTATTATATTGTTAGGGAAACGAATGCATTTGTTTGTTGTTGGCGGTATGGCAGGAATCTGAAATTTTTTCATAAACAATCCTCGCAATGCAATTATATATATTATTCTATGGAAAAAATATATAAACATATGCATTGCAAACGTATTGCAAATTGCAATACAAAATGCTATAATTTGTCATAAGGAGGGTGTTTATGGGATTAAGGTTTAGAAAAAGTATGAAGATTGCGCCGGGTGTAAGGCTTAATTTAAACAAAAAATCAACAGGACTTACCTTGGGCGGAAAAGGTTTTCACTATACGGTTAATTCGAATGGAAGGAAAACCGCAAGTGTCGGAATTCCTGGGTCGGGTTTGTATTACAGTGAAACAATAAACAAGAAAAAAACAAAAAAGGATTATGAGAACATAGAAGAGGGTGCAATGAAAATGAAAGATAAGAAGTCGAAAAAAGGATGTCTTCCGATTGCCGTAATTTCTCTTTTAATTTTAGGTATAGTAAGTTCATGTGTTGGAGATGTTGACGAAACAGCAACAACGACCTTGCCTGACCCAATAACAACTGTCACACAATCTGATTCAACAACCGTTCCGTACACAACGGCGCTTACAACAACGGAGCTTGTGATAGCGGAGACAAATGTTGAAGAAACTTCGTCATCAACAACAGAAAAACCGACCGAGACGGAGAAAGCCACAACTACTACGAAGAAAGCTACAACTACTAAAAAAGTTACTACCACAAAAAAAGCAAACAAGAATAACTCACAAAAAATTTATAGAACAGAAACAGGGAAAAGATATCATTATGAGAATCCGTGCGGCAACGGCAGCTACTATGAAGTTTCATACGATGATGCAATAGCTTCAGGACTTACACCGTGTCAGAAATGTGTTCAATAAAAAGAAAAGAACTGTCTCAAAATTGAGACAGTTCTTTTTGCATAAAACTTTAAAGTTTTGAAAATCCGTGTGAATTGATAAGAGCGTCGAGCTTTTTGCCTTCTTTGCAAAGCGGACATTCGTGAGAGGGGCAGGTGTAATAACCGTCAAGGTCCTGGGGATTGAATACGGAGTTTACAAGATATCCGTCGCATTCTTCAACTGTTGAGAAGATTGAAGCAATACCGACAACCTCGCCGCCATAGTATTTAACCGCTTCCATTGCGGCCTTTACGGTGCCGCCCGTTGCAACGGAAACAGCAAGTACAAGCACGTGTTTACCCTTTATCATCGGAACAATATTGTCTCTGAAAAGAAGCTGTGAACCGCTTGTCATTTCGGGAGTAACAACATAAATTGTCTGGTGGGCATTGATATTCATAAGATTGTTCTTTGTAAGCTCATCTGCAAGGCAAGCGCCGATAACCTCTGTGCCGTCAAGGCAAAGGATAGTGTCAACAATTCTGACCTTATAGTTATAGTGGCTGCAAAGCTCCTGAGCAACTGCTTTCGCCTCTGAAAGTCGTGATTTCTGGGCAGCAACGTCGATATAATAGTTGCTGTGTGAGTGGTTAGTTGCAAAATGTCCTTTTGCAACACGCAGAAAGAGGTTGCTTCTCTTTGTCTTGATTTTTGTAATGTTTGTTGTAGGCATAGAAAGTCCTCCTTTATAGGGTTTAGTATATTGTATAACAATTATATTAAAAATGCAAGAAAAACTTAACTGAAAATAATTATTTTTGGTTAAAATACTTAAAAATTACATAGTGAAGTGAAACAAAAAAACGGTTTGCAGGGAATTAACCATGCAAACCGTTTGGTATTATTCTTTTTTTATTTAGCCTGAGCAGCTTCCTTTTTTGCTTCAGCTTCTTCCTTTTCACTGAGAGCCTGAGCCATCTTTGCACGGATTTCTTCTTTTGAAACGCCGTTCTTAATAAGCTCAAAATACTCTTCAGCGGGAAGGCCGCCTACAAAGCAGGGCTTATACTTAACATTAACACCCTTGACTGCAATGATAATGTTAATTACAAGAAGGGCGGCAATTGCTGCGATATATACAAAGATACCAAAGCCGATGGAAGCGCTGATGAATTCGGGGAATACTGTGGAAATGTTCTTAGCAAAAATGCTGAAGCAAACAACCGAACCGATTGCAAGAACGATTGTGAGAACATTAAGAGTAATGTTTCTGGGGTTGCCCTTGGGTCCGCAAGCCATTGTAAGCATAACAAGGCTGACAATAATCAAAACAAGTGAAAGAAGGAGGCACACAAGAGCGCCTGCATAACCGATAAAGCTTGTTCCGAGAACCTTGGAGCCGATCATTGTGAACAGAGCATCAAAATCGAGCGATGAAACAAGGTTATAAATTGAAATAGCGTTAACTGATGTTGTTGTCTGCTCGATAAACGGACCGCTGTATGTAACCGAGCAAAGAGGCAGCATAAGAGCTGCTATGGGAAGAATTGAAAGAATAATTCTGACAATTGTGAGCTTTGAACCAACGAAGGAAGCCTTTAATCTGTCGATGTGCTTCTGGGTTTTTGCGTGCTCTGCCTCAGCAGCATCCGCTTCGTCCATAAGTCTTTCTTGCATTCCGTAATAAACAAGATTTATGCCGCAATCGGGGCAATTGGGACGCCAATCAAAAAGAGTAAGGCGACGGCCACATTTAGGACATTTTGCCATAATATATTCCTCCAAACAAAAGTGTATAATACTTACAGCTTATTTTATCATATAAAAGCGGGCAAATCAATAGTGAACTATGACTAAAAAGAAAAGAATTTTTTCAGCATATTGACTATAGAATTTACTCCGATATTAAGTTAATCCGCCGTCTGCGGTAATAACCTGCGCCGTCACATAATCGGAACCCTCTGATGCAAGAAACGAAACAACGCGGGCAATTTCCTCGGCTGTTCCGAATCTTCCCATCGGGATTTCGTCGGCAAACGCAGTTTTGTCTTCGGGCGAAAGATTGTTGTTCATTTTGGTGTCAATTGCGCCGGGAGCAACGCAATTAACCTGAATGTTGCTCGGCGCAAGCTCACGTGCAAGCGATTTTGTCAGGCCTATTACTGCCGCCTTTGTTGCGGAATAGACCGTTTCGCACGATGCGCCGTAAACTCCCCACATCGATGAAATATTTATGATTTTTCCCCGCTTTTCCTTTACCATAGAGGGGACTGCAAACTTACAGCAGTTGAAAACTCCCTTGAAATTGATTGCAGTTATGCGGTCGAAATCCTCTTCGGTTATGTCGGTGAACAGCTTCTGTTGGGCAATTCCCGCATTGTTGACAAGCACAGAAACGCCGCCGAAATAATCGGTGGCGTCTGCAAAAACCTTTTCAATTTGTTTGTAATCGGAAACATCGGCTTTATAAAATTTGTATTTAATTCCGAGAGCGGAAAGCTTTTCTTCCAAGCTTTTTGCACCCTCATCATCGGAATGATAGCAAGCGGCAATTTCAAAACCGTCTCTTGCGAGCCTGAGCGCGATTTCGCTGCCTATTCCGCCCGATGCACCGGTAATCAAAGCACAATTTTTCATGTTATCGAGCCTTTTTTGTTGTAGCAACAAGAGAGCCGAGTGATTCAAGACCTTCAATCATCTTTTCAAGGTCTCTGCCTCTGGGTGTCTTGAATTTGCTCTTGTCTACCTTTTCTGAAATTTCCTTGAATTCAACGATTGTGTTGCCTGAGTCTGAAATATTTTCGATTCTCTTGAGCTGGTTGTTGAGATAGTAATACTTAACGGTTGAGCCGTCGTCAGCCTTGTAAATATCGCAGTCATAAACCTGACCGTTGATGGTGACTTTACCGCTGGATTCATAGTTGTCGCTCATTTTAAGGTCATCTTCAACGTTTGTGAAATCGAGGTCGCCGAAAAGATCACTCATATCGCCGACACCTTCCATATTTTCCGTAGGAGCCTTATAATAAGCGTTCATAACGGGAAGAACAAGGAAATATCCGTCGTCGTTGATGATCATATTAACACGGACCTTACCCGTTTCCGAAAGGGGAGCAGCGGTTTCCATAAACATCTTGTTGCCGTCTTTCATAATCTTAACAGGCATAGTGCTTTCAACACCGTCAATGCTTGATTTTATGGAGAAATCAAGTGTGAATGTTCCGCCCTTGAGGATTTCTTCCATTGATTTGACTGTTGCTACGGGCGGGGTGTGAACGGGTTTACCCTCGTTGTCAAGCTCGGGCTTAACCTCTTCGAAGGTTTCCTCTGAAATGATGTCGTCCGACATCTCGAACTCAGGTTCTGTTATATCTTCTGTAACAACATCTTCAAGCTTGTCGATATCGCCCTCTTGGATGATTTTGTCGATTTCCTTGTCGCTGAGAGTTGTTTTTACGGGAACATATGTTGTTTCAACATTTACTTTGTTTTTATCAACAACAACTTCGTTGCCGTTTTTGTCTGTGTAATAATATTCTGTTTTGCCTTCTTCGTTGACTCTTGTTGCAAGCTCCTGTGTTACGCCTTCGTCATCAACTGCGTAGATGTTTTCCTGCTTGTTAAACTCGTTTCCTTCGAGTCTGCGGCAAGCGGCAAAGCCTGCAAGCAAAGCAAAAACAAGAAGAATGGCGGATATTTTCTTAATCATAATAAACTCCTTCCGAAAGGGATTGTTTTTTGCGAGAACCTTCGGAAAATTCTCTATATATAGAATAGCCGATTTTTAAGGTAAAATCAAGTGTGTATTTTTAATTATCGGTATACGGACTGTTAAGTATTTGTTGATAAATTGTGACTTTCAGGAAAAACAGACAAAAAACACTTGAAAAATCCAAATGAATACTTTATAATAAAGAGCGAATTTGATATAAGCTACCATGGCTCAGTTGGTAGAGCAGCGCATTCGTAATGCGCAGGTCGTCGGTTCGAGTCCGACTGGTAGCTCCAAAAAACTCCGAACACGAAGGGTTGATCTTCGTGTCCGGAGTTTTTGTTTTTAATAATTGCGAGCCGATTTTATTTTATATGATTATTAACCGATGATTTTCAATGCGCCTGTGGGGCAGATATCCGCACACTTGTGACAGTCCTTGCAGACTGCAACGGCATCTGTGTTTTCAAATTCGGGTTTGATAACCGTTTTGAAGCCTCTGCCGACAAGACCGAGAAGGCTCTCACCCGCATTTTCTTTACAGGTTCTTACGCACATATTGCAAAGAATACATTTACCCTGGTCTCTTTCAATTGTGACGAGTCGGGTTTCCTTGTAGCATTCGTGCTTTTCGCCTGCCAGTCTTTCGGGGGAAATGGGGTCGAGATTTGCGTAGCGGATAAGCTTGCAGTCGGCAAAATCGTGACAGCCGCATTCAAGACAACGTTTTGCTTCGGAACGGGCCTGTTCTTCGGTGAAGCCGTTGATAACAGCGTCAAAATTATTTCTTCTTTCCGCGGGGTCGTTGACCGACATAACCGCTCTTGATTTCTTTTCACGGTCAGCAAGCATTTCGGGAGTGATATTTCTTTCGGAATAGTAGGGCTTGGGGAAATCCATAGGCATTCCGAGAAGATAAGCGTCAATTGCTCTTGCGGCGCCGTTTGCTTCGGCAATCGCATCAATTGCTATTGAAGCACCGTTGTTTGTTGCATCGCCTGCGGCAAAAACACCGTCGAGATTTGTCAGATAATTGCTTTCATCGGCAAGAATTGTGCCCCAGCCTGTTGTTCCGATTTCTTCAAGACCCGAAGGAGCATATTTCTGTCCGATTGCGGAGATAACCGTGTCAACATCAAGAATTCTGAATTCGCCCTCAACGGGAACGGGCTTTCTTCTGCCCGAAGCATCGGGTTCGCCAAGTTCCATAATCTGAAGCTTTACAGCTTTTACTTTTCCGTTTTCACCGATGATTTCGTCGGGATTTGTAAGGAAGAGGAATTCAACACCTTCTTCGATTGCCTCTTCGATTTCAAGGTCTTCGGCGGGAGCTTCGGCTCTTGTTCTGCGGTAAATGACATAAACGTTTTCTGCGCCGCATCTTACCGCCGTGCGGCAAGCATCCATTGCGGTGTTACCGCCGCCGACAACGGCAACGTTTTTGCCGATTTCGGGTCTGTTACCCATATTGACTTCGCGAAGGAAATCAATTCCGCTGAGAACACCGTCAAGCTCTTCGCCCTTGCAACGCATACTGCTGCCTTTCCAGGCGCCGACTGTTACGAGAACGGCATCTGCGCCGTTTCTGATTTCTTCGAAAGAAATATCTTTACCTATTTTTACATTGTTTTTCATTTCAACGCCGATTTTTGCAATGGCTTCAACCTCTTTTGCAAGAACAGCCTTGGGAAGACGGTATTCGGGGATACCGTAGCGAAGCATACCACCCATTTCGGGCATTGCTTCATAAATTGTTACCTCGTGACCTGCAAGGCGGAGATAGTATGCGGCTGAAAGACCGGCGGGACCGCCGCCGATAACGGCAACCTTTTTGCCCGTTGCTTCATCGGGTGTTGCAACAAAAGGATTAGCCGATGCAAGGTCGTTGTCTGCGGCAAAAGCCTTAAGATAAGCAACCGAAAGAGGCTCTTCAACCATTCTGCGGCGGCAGTTTGATTCGCAAGGGTGCGGACATACTCTGCCTATTGATGCGGGAATGGGGATTTTTTCTTTTATGATACGAACTGCTTCTCTGTCATCGCCGTTTGCGATTGCTTTGAGATAACCCTGAATGTCGGTGTGTGCGGGGCAGTTGAGCGAGCAGGGGGCAACGCAGTCACCCTCGTGGTCACTCATAATGAGTTCAAGTGCGATTTTTCTTGCTTTTTTAACTCTGGGAGTCTGTGAGCTGACATTCATTCCGTCAGTCGCAACCGTTGCGCAAGCACGCATAAGCTTGGGGCTGCCTTCTGCTTCAACAAGACACAGACCGCAGGCGCCGTAAAGCTTAAGATTGGGACTGTAGCAGAGATTGGGGATTTCAATTCCGTTTTTCAAGGCGATGTTAAGAACTGTTTCGCCTTTGTTTCCGACAACTTCTTTGCCGTTGATTGTAAGTTTAATCTGTTCCATTATATCGCCTCCTTATTCAACATTGATTGCACCGAAGCGGCACGAATTTACACACTGACCGCAGCGGATACAGATATCGGAATCGATGATGTGGGCCATCCTGACTTCGCCGTTGATTGCCTTTGCGGGGCATTTTTTTGCGCAGAGGGTACATCCCTTGCATTTTTCGGCAATGATTGAATATGTGAGAAGGTCAACGCATTCCTTTGCGGGACACTTCTTATCTTTTATGTGAGCTTCGTATTCATCTCTGAAATAGCGGATGGTTGTCAGCACAGGATTTGGAGCGGTCTGACCGAGGCCGCAGAGTGCGCCGTCCTTGACTGCTTCGCAAAGCTCTTCAAGAAGCTCGATGTCGCCCTCTTTACCTTCGCCTTTAACAATTCGTGTGAGGATTTCCTGCATTCTTGCGGTTCCTATACGGCAATGCACGCATTTTCCGCAGGATTCGAGTGCGGTGAAATCAAGGAAGAATTTTGCCATTCCGACCATACAGGTACTTTCGTCCATAACAACCATACCGCCTGAGCCCATAATTGCGCCCGTTGCGGCAAGTGCCTTGTAGTCGATAACGGTGTCGAGATATTCTTCGGGAATACAGCCGCCCGAAGGACCGCCCATCTGGACAGCTTTGAATTTTTTGTTGTCGCGGATTCCGCCGCCGATGCCGTATATAACATCGCGGAGTGTTTTGCCCATGGGGATTTCAACAAGACCGCCCTTACGGATTTTGCCCGTGAGAGCAAAAACCTTTGTGCCCTTGCTGTTTTCAGTGCCCATTGCGGCAAAAGCTTCGCCACCGTTGTTGATTATCCATGAAACGTTTGCAAAGGTTTCAACATTGTTTATGTTTGAGGGCTCATCCATATAGCCTTTCTGCGCGGGGAAGGGAGGCTTGAGTCTGGGCATACCTCTCTTACCTTCAAGAGATTCTATAAGTGCAGTTTCTTCGCCGCATACAAATGCACCTGCGCCCGCCTTGATTCTCATATCGCAGGAGAAACCTGTGCCGAGAATGTTTTCACCGAGAAGATTTGCTTTCTTTGCCTGAGCAATTGCGGTTTCAAGGTTTGTGATTGCAAGAGGATATTCGGCGCGAACATAAACAATCATTTCGCTTGCACCGATTGCATATGCACCGATAAGCATTCCTTCAATGAGGCTGTGAGGGTCAGATTCGATAACAGCTCTGTCCATAAATGCGCCGGGGTCGCCTTCGTCAGCATTGCAGATGAGATATTTTGTGTCGCTGACGCTCTGACGTGCGGCATTCCATTTGAACCAGGTTGGGAAGCCCGCACCGCCTCTGCCTGCAAGTCCTGAGATTTTTATTTCTTCAATAACCTGCTCGGGCGTCATTGTTTTAAGAGCTTTTTCAAGTGCCTGATATCCGTCCGCTTCACGGTAATCGTCAAGCGAAACGGGGTCGATGATTCCGCAGTGACGAAGAGCTATTCTTGTCTGACGGTTGAGAAACTCTTCGTCGTCGGGTGTGATTGCAAGATGCTCAACCAAAGATATATCTCCGCTTCTTGCCGCGGTGACAATAGCTTCGGCATCGTCTGCACATACCTTTACAAGGCGGCGGAGAAGAGTTTTGCCGTCATATAAATCAACAATCGGCTCAAGAAAGCACATACCTATACAACCCGTGCTGCCGAGAGAAAAAGAGTCGTTTTCATTTATGAGAGCTTCAATTGCAGCGTGTACCTTGGCTGCGCCCGCAGCGATACCGCAGGAGCCTTCACCGATAACAATACGCATATTATTTGCCCTCCTTTTCCTGAATAGCTTTAAGGGCGGCAACGGCAGAATCGGGTGTGAGGTTGCCGTAAGCCTCTCCGTTAATCATAATTACGGGTGCGAGAGAGCAACAGCCGAGACAGGCAACGTTTTCAAGTGTAAAAAGACCGTCTGCGGTTGTTTCACCGTTGCCGATTCCGAGATATTCGGAAATTGCGGCAGTGATTCGTTCGCTTCCGTTAACGTGGCAGGCAGTGCCCTGGCAAGCCATAATGAGATATTTTCCTATGGGAGTGAGTCTGAACTGTGAATAGAAGGTTGCAACACCCATAACATCGGCGGGAGAAACGCCGACTTTTTCGGCTATGCAGTACATAACATCCTTGGGAAGATAGCCGTAGATGTTCTGAGCCTTCTGAAGAATTGTGATAAGATTGCTTGACGAACCGCCGTATTCGGCGAGAACTTCATCAAACAGGGAAAGGTCGCTCTGAGGTCCGTTGCAGTTACACTGACACATAAGTTTTCCTCCTGTTTTTAATCAAACTTAACTAAATACAAATATAGCATAAATATGATTGATATGCAATAAGTAATAAACGGAAGAAACCCGAAGGTTTCTTCCGTTTGAGGATTATTTTTCATTTGTATTCATTGAATTGCGGTAAACAACAAATCTGCAGTAGAGATATTCCGTAACAAGATTTATTGCCATTGTGCCGATTTCGATAACGTAATCATTGATGCCGAGTGCGGAAAGCTCGTGTCCCCACCAGGTTGAAAGGGGGGTGAATACGCAATAGAAAAGAGCAACCTTGAGCATTGCAACGGGAACGTTTGCTGCCGATTTAAAGGTAAACTTGCGGTTGAATGTGAAATTCCACAAAACCGAAAGAACAAGAGACGGCAGGTAGCACCACATATATTCAAGCTCTGTAAGTTCTGTGAGAAGTGTGAATGAGCCAATCTGAATAATTCCTGCGGATGCGGAGAAAAGTGCGAATTTGATAATCTGAATAATATTTTGCTTTTTGGTCAGTTTTTCGGTTGCCATTATTTCTCTCTCCTTTCATAAGCCGTTTTGAGTGCGGCAACTCTGCACGCCCTCATATATGCGGCGGTGACGTATCTTTCGGGTGTCATATCCGTGTAAATATCGTTCTCAAGTCTGTCGGGTTTTGAAAATCTTGAAAGTTCAAAATTAAGAGGTCCGTCAAAACCGTGAGAAACAAGCCTTTGAGCAACGCTTTCCCAATCCGTTATGCCGTCAAAGGGAAGCAGATGCAGGTCGTCGTGCCAGGTGATTTTTCCGCTGAAATCCCTTGTTCCGAGATTGTCGTTGAGATGTGTGAGAATCAGCTTGTCTCCGTGAAGTGCCATCATATCTTCGCTGTGATTATAGCAAAGCTCGTGACCCGTATCCCAACAGAATCCGACACTTTCTTCGCTTGAGAGATTGTTCAGCAGAATTCCGAGATATTTTTCACCCTCGGTGTTTTCAAGCGCAAATTTTATTCCGAGTTCCGTTGCTCTGACTGCAACCGCGCCGTATCGTGCAATGCCCGTCTGAATGTCAATCAGCGATTCGTCAGGCTCCATACCGATGAATGCGTGAGTGACCATTATCGGAATTTCATATCTTGCACAGATTTCAAGCATATCGAGCATTTCTTCCATTGCGGCATCACCGATTGCGGCGGGATTCCACATATCGTCGCTTTTATTGAATGGCGCATGGAACGAGGGGATAATCATTCCTTCTTCCTTTCCGATTCGGACAAGTTCTTCAACGGGAGAATTTTTTGAAGAATAATCAATTGAAAATCCTTCAAATCCGACTTTTTTGAAAAGTCTGACCTGTTCTGTCTCGGGAATTTCAAAGCTTGAACTGAGACATAAAGAAAGCTTTTGTTTATACATATTCAACGCCTCTTTTCTTTATATAATGTTAAACCAAAAAGCATGAAAAGTCAATTGACGAATATGAATACGTATGATAAAATTACTTGAAAGAAAGGAAGATGATTATGGGTAAGATAGTTGCAGTCGGCGGCGGAAGATACAGCGATGATGAGGTGCTTCCGATTTTTGAGCATATCGTGAAGCTCAGCGGAAAGAAGAACCCCTCTGTTTTGTTTGTGCCGACAGCGGGTTTTGACGATATCAACGGAGATGAACATATTTTCAGGCTGTTTATCGGTCTTGGTTGCTCTGTATCAGCACTTTTGCTGACGGATAAATCGCTTTCCTATGAAGAAATTGAAGAAAAAATCCTTTCATGCGACATTGTTTATGCGGGCGGCGGAAATCTGAAGTTTCTTATGGACACCTGGAAAGAAACCGGTGCAGACAAAGCTTTCATAAAAGCCTACGAAAAAGGAATTGTTCTTTCAGGCTACAGCTCGGGTGCAATGTGTTGGTTTGAAGAGGGCTATGACGATTGCGGCGAAAATCACGAATTTATGTTTGTTGACTGCCTCGGATTGCTTCCTTATTGCAATTGTCCGCATTTTGAGAGCGATTATTGGAAAAGCTTCGAAAATGCGATAAAAACAAGAAAAATTTCGGGAATTGCGTGCGAAGACGGAGCAGCACTTATCTTTGACAATGGAAAGTACCGTACCGTTAACGGAAATGACGGCGGAGATGTGTATTTTTTTGATGCGGATAACGGATTTGCGTGTGCGGAATTCGTGTAAGATACATATAATAAGGATATATATTTTATTACATTATAATATGTACTTTCAGAGCAATTATGCCTGGGGCGGATAATCGGTCAGATTATCCGCTTTTTCATATTAAAGCAAAAAATCGTGTTTTCAGGGGAGAAAATCGGACATTTCCGCCTTTTTTTATTGGGTTCATAGAGGCTGAAACGGAATGAATTTCAAAAAAATCTGCATAAAATAACCAAGACAAGCTTAAAATGAATTTGTAACAGAATTTTAACCCTTTGTAACCATTTGTAACTTTTTCTGTTTTTCACAAACAAAATACCAGTATTTTACAAATAATTACCTGAGGCAACAAACAAAACAAGCATGAATTCCCTGGAAATGTCAGAGAGGTTGTGCAAAATAGCTAAAAAGTTGTGCCAAAAAAATTTGACAAATCGAAAAAATGTCAATATAATGACACCCGTCGCAAAAGGAAATCGAGGAATGAGCAAAAAATGCTCATCCAAAAAACTACTAATGCCACGAAATAAGGAGATATTTATGATTACAAATTCAACATCCGCAACAGGATGCGCACGCAGAAGATGGTTCAGAGCGCTCACCGCTGTGATAACAATCCTGTTTGTATGCTCGGTAACGGTAACTGCTTTTGCAACTGCAAATGCATATTCCCCCGTAGAAGTTGTTGACGGAAGCAATTCGGTAAGCATATCCTCAAAAACACTTGATCCCCACGCACTTGTCAAAGAGGCTGGATTCACACTTGACCCCAACGATAAACTGATTCTTACCGATTATGTTGCAGGCGAGGGCGGAAAAATCGTTATCAAAAGATCAAAGCTTGTCAGAGTTGAAGACAACGGTATTGTTGCTTACTTCCTCGGATACTCAAATTCTCTCAAGGACGTTTTCGATTCCAAGGGAATTGTTATCAACGAGGATGATAAGGTTGAAGGCGCAGAATCGAATTCAAAGCTTTTCGACGGTATGAAAGTTTTTATCAAGAGAGCTTTCAGTGTTGTTATTGATTTTGACGGAAAAAGCGAAAAGGTTGCAATAACAGAAGGCACCGTAGGCGATGCACTTGACAAAGCAGGTGTTGAGCTTTCAGAAGATGATATTGTTACACCTTCACGTGACACAAAGCTCAATGGCTTCACAAAAATCAGAATTTTCAGAGTGAAGAATAAGACAAGGGTTGAAATCGAAAAGATTCCCTTTGAAACAGAAACAATTTCTGACCCCGATATGTTTATCGGTGAAGAAAAAATCATAACCAAGGGTGAAGAAGGCGAAAAGAAGCTTTTTTACACCGAAAAGTATGTTGACGGTGAGCTTGATGAGATTACCTTTAAGAAGGAAAAGGTGTCAAAGAAGCCCGTTACACAGGTTAAGAAGGTTGGCACAAAGCCCAGAGAAATTCTCTCTGACTATAAAGGAACAACAAACCCCATTTCGGATCTGAAGGTTCCCGCAGACGTAAAGCTTGATGAAAACGGCATTCCCGTTAACTATAAGTCTGTTACAACAGGTAAAGCAACTGCTTATACAGGCGACCCCGCAACCGCTTCAGGCAGAAAGCCTATGCCCGGTCACATTGCGGTTGACCCCAAGGAATATCCCTACGGAACAGAAATGTACATTGTTTCTGCAGACGGCAGCTATGTTTACGGATATTGCGTTGCCGCTGATACAGGCGGATTTGTTAAAATGGGCAATACCGACATTGACCTTTATATGGACAATAAGGATATGTGTATGGACTGGGGTAACAGAGGCATAAAGATTTACGTTCTTTAACAGATTTAAACAAAAGGCTTGTATGAGATTGCACCGTACAAGCCTTTTTTATGTGTTCTGAAAAACAGAAAAATAAAATATTGTTTATTGTTTATAAAAATTACCTTTTTCTATCGTCAAAATCAACAAAACATAATTTTTTTAATGCCTCAGCTTTGGGGGAGACTCCGAATTATTGAAATAGGGTTTTAAAAATGTTGACGAAGCGAAGTTTTATGGTATAATATGTAGTATCACAAACTAAAAATTTAGCGTGGGAGATATAGATTATGTATGTTAAAGATGTAACCGTTCAGAACCAGGTCGGACTTCATGCACGCCCTGCAACTTTCTTCATCCAGAAAGCAAATGAATTCAAATCATCAATCTGGGTTGAAAAGGAAGAACGCAGAGTTAACGCAAAGAGCCTTCTTGGTGTGCTTTCACTCGGAATTATGGGCGGCACCAACATCCGCATTATTGCAGGCGGTGCAGACGAAGAGCAGGCTGTTGACGAGCTTGTTAAGCTTGTTGAATCAGGTTTTGCAGAATAATAAAAACAGTCAAGGGCAGACGAAACATATGGTTTCGTCTGCCTTTTTTCTTTTTACAGTTGAAATATTTGTTATTATATTATAAAATATATATATTAAAAGGAGGTATTGCTATGACCTTAAATAATACAAGAGAGATGACAGCAGGGGCAAAGTTTTTTGCTGTTATTGCCTGCGCGATAATGACAGGCTTTATGTGGAGAGTAAGAGGTGAGCACGGCTGGGGCTCGATGTGGGGAATGTTTGCTGTCGGTGTTATGCTCACATTCTTTATCTTTGCCTTTTTCGGAAATCGCAAAAAAATGAGCTATGAGGCAATTCCCGCGGCTGTAATTCTTCTGGGAATAACAAACGGCGGCTGGGGTACGCTCAACAGTCAGATGGGCGGTTATCTCGGGAGCGGTGTTGATGCGGGAAGCACAGCGGTTGGTGATAAGGTTGCAATCAGTCCGTATTCGGGACTTGCGATAATGCTTCTTCTCGGCTTTGGCTGGATGCCTCTGTTTTCAATGTTTATCGGCTCACTTTTCTCAAAAAGAGAATATAAAATAAAGCATTATGTTATCCTTATTGCAGTTTTTTATGCAGTAACATGGATATTCAATTTCACTGTTTCGCACTACATACTTCCGCTTATTAACCCGCAGGCGGTTGAGATGTTCACACTCGGTCTTGCCGATAAAGGAATTGAGCTGTCGCCGATGATGGCATTCATTAAAAATCTCGGCTCGGCATCCTGGGCAAAACCCATTCCTTTCGGAAGAAACTATTTCACAAGCATCGAAGTTATTTCCGCGGCTTGTGCAGCACTTTTTGTTTCGCTGACCGCTCTGATTGCGTTCAAAGACAAGGTAACCGCTCTTATTTCTTTCGGAATGAATGTTGTTATGGCAGTTTCAATCACTGCTGCGGACTTCTTTATGATTGCGGATTCGGATTCGGGCTTCCTTGCAAAGGTTAATGCACCTGATTTCATCAACAACTGTTCTTGGCCTCTCTGGGAGTATTTCACGGGCTTCCTTATGGGCTTTGGAGTAATGCTTATCCTTGTATGTCTCCCCAAGAGCATTTCTCAGGGAGAAAGCTTTGCCGAATATGACCCCGTATTTAAAAAGAGAAGTTTTCATTTTGCATACAGCGCCGTGGTGACTCTGATGTTTACCTTCGGTCTCACACTCGCAAGACCTGTCGGTATGAGGATTGCAGATCTGCTTCTTGAAAAAGGATTTATTTCCGATGAGGACACGTTCTCAATTATCATCACCGTTGCGCTTTGCGTAATCGCAGTTATTCCTTGCTTTATTGTTTCAAAGAAAAACATTGTTTCCCGTGAGCTTAACATTCCCGTTGCTATGCGCACAGAGGATTTCTGTATGAAAGCAATACCCGCTTATTTCATCGCAACTGCGGCGGCATATTTCTTTACGGGTGACAGCTCACACGCACATTTGCTTATCATCGATTATGCAAAAATAAAGAGCCCCTCAGTGTTCCTTGAAACACTCAGGAGCGGTGAACTTGTAATTACAACCCTTATGGTTGTAAGCTTTGCGTTGTTCTTTGCATTCTGGCTTGCGGCTCGCAAAAAGGCGGTTAAAAAATAATTTTCCGTAAATCATCGGCATTGTGCGCAATATAGGTTGCGCACGAAGAGACAAGCTCATCCTCACTTCCGTAGCCGTAGGTTACGCCAACGCTTTCAACCCCCGCGTTTTTGGCACCGTTAATGTCAAAGTGACGGTCGCCGACCATCAGGGTGCGGCTTTTGTCAACACCGAGATTTTCGATTGCACGGTTTATCAGAACGGTTTTGTCGTCAGGTGCCTTGTCGCTTTCGGGTCCCGAAACATACGAAACAAGATTGCCGATTTCAAGATAATCAACAATGCGTTCAATAAAATGCTTCGGCTTTGAGCTTGCAAAGGCAATTTTTATTCCCTTTGCACTCAATTCTTCAAAAAGCTCTTTGATACCGTCGTAGATTTCAAACTGATAAATTCCGCTTTCGGCATAAAGCTCTCTGTATTTTTCAACGGCAAAAGAGCTTTCGCCATCGGTGAGGTTCAGTTCTCTTTTGAATGAATCAAAAACCGGAGGACCGATGAATGTGCGCAGAGTTTTATCTGAAAGGGGAGGCTTTCCGAGCGCATTTACGGCATACTGAATGCATCTGAATATTCCGACTCCCGTGTCGGCAAAGGTGCCGTCAAAATCAAAAAGAACGGCATCGTATTTGTTATTCATAAAAATCAACTCCGAAATACTGTGTAATATAAGTATACCACACATTTTAGCATTTACAATATCGAAAAGTTGTGATATAATATTCATTTGAAATCCGCTGAAAGGACTGTTAATAAATGGATTACAATTTTGCGGCGGGCATTGCATCGCTCAAACCCTCAATAATCAGAGAAATTCTTAAAAGCTCGGGGAATACAATTCCTCTTGCGGCGGGAAATCCTGCACCCGATGCATTCCCCGTTGACGATATAAAGAAAATAGTTAACGACATTCTTGAAAAAGACCCCATTCTTGCTCTGCAGTACGGTGTAAGCGAGGGATACGGACCTCTTGTTGAGAAGCTTACCGAGTTTGCAAAAACACGTTACGGCATAGGAAATGACAATGATGCGCTTATCGTTGTCAGCG
Source organism: Acutalibacteraceae bacterium (assembly GCA_045637305.1). Taxonomy (GTDB): domain Bacteria; phylum Bacillota; class Clostridia; order Oscillospirales; family Acutalibacteraceae; genus CAG-177. The sequence continues at coordinate 4,363 of JAZTZD010000073.1, read as the reverse complement.
GCGCTCAGCAGGTTATGAGCCTTATGACTCAGTGTTTCGTTAATTACGGTGACTGCGTTATCTGCGAAGAGCCTTCGTTTATCGGCTCGCTCAACTGCTTCAGAAGCTTCGGCGCAAAGCTCAGCGGTGTGCCCGTTGAGAGTGACGGAATGAATATCGAGGCGCTTGAAGAAAAGCTGAAAACAGAGAAGAATGTCAAATTTATTTATACAATTCCCAATTTCCAGAATCCCGCAGGCGTAACGATGTCGCTCGAAAAGAGAAAGGCTGTTTATGCACTTGCAAAGAAATACGGTGTTATTATTCTTGAGGACAATCCCTACGGTGAGCTTCGTGTTTCGGGAGAGGATGTTCCCTCAATAAAGAGCCTTGATGAAGACGGAATCGTTGTTTATGCAGGCTCATTCTCAAAGATTGTTGCGCCCGGTATCAGAGTCGGCTATGCGCTTGCACCCAAGGAGATTATTGCAAAACTGACTGTTGCAAAGCAGACTCAGGACGTTCACACTCCGCTTCTTTCACAGCTTGTTGTTTATAAGTGGCTTACAGAATATGATTTTGAAGCTCACATCAATAAAATCAGAGAGATTTACAGAAGAAAGCTCAATCTTCTTTGTGACTGCGTTGATAAGGAGCTTTCCGATTATCTTACATATCACAGACCCGAGGGCGGTCTTTTTGTCTGGGCAAAGCTTAATGACGGCATTGATATGCTTGATTTCTGCAGAAAAGCAAGTGCGGCAGGTGTTTCGGTTGTTCCCGGAAACGCATTCACCGTTGACGGTTCAGACGATTTCAGCTATATCCGTATGAATTTCTCAACTCCCTCCGATGAAGCAATTGTCAAGGGCGTTAAAATTCTCGGTGAAGTAGCACGTTCACTTTAATATCAGAGGTAAAAAATATGGAAAACACAACTCCCGAAAAAAAGCCGATAGTGCTCAGTATGATTCAGCCCACGTCGATTCCCACGTTGGGCAATTATCTCGGAGCGCTTAAAAACTGGAAAAAAATGAGCGATGACTATAACTGCCTTTATGCGGTTGCGGACCTTCATGCTCTTACAATTCATCCCGACCCTGCAAAGCTTCGTCAGCAGATTCTTGAAATGTATGCCATTATGCTTGCAGTCGGTCTCGACCCTGAAAAGAACATTGTTTTCATTCAGAGTCAGGTTGCCGCACACGCAGAGCTTGCCTGGATTCTTGATTGCTACACACAGTTTGGCGAAGCATCGAGAATGACTCAGTTCAAGGAAAAATCGCAGAAGCATGCAGATAATGTTAATGTCGGTCTTTTTGCATATCCCGTGCTTATGGCGGCGGACATTCTGCTTTATCAGGCAAACTTTGTTCCCATCGGTGCAGACCAGAAGCAGCATCTTGAACTTGCAAGAGACGTTGCAAATCGTTTCAATTCTCTCAGAGGCAACACCTTCACTCTTCCTGAGCCTTTCATCGGCAAGGTTGGTGCAAGGGTAATGAGCCTTCAGGACCCCACGCAGAAGATGTCAAAGAGCGACCCGAATCCCAAGGCATCCGTTTCGCTTCTTGATGAACCTAACGTTATACTCAAGAAATTCAAGTCGGCTGTTACAGACAGCGAGGCTTGCGTGAGATATGCTGACGGTAAGGACGGCATAAACAACCTTATGGCAATCTATTCGTGTTGCACAGGTCTTGATTTCGCCGCTATCGAAAAGGAATTTGAAGGCAAGGGCTACGGCGATTTCAAGGTAAAGGTTGCAGAAGCTGTTATTGAAGAGCTTCGTCCCGTTCAGGAAGAATACAAGCGCCTTATTGCGGATAAGAAGTATCTTACCGAAACTGCGGCGGCAGGTGCAGAGAAAGCGGCACGCATTGCAAACAGAACTCTTGAAAAAGCAAAGAAAAAAGTCGGTCTTTTGCTCGGTTAAACGGTACGTTTTGCAATACTTTTTGTTAAATACGACAAAAATGCATAAATATTCAAATTATACTTGATTTTTTGAATATTTGATGTATAATCAATGCATAAAATAAAACATTAAAGAATGGAGATACAAAAATGAAAGAAATCAAAAAAGTTGTTCTCGCTTATTCAGGCGGACTTGATACATCAATCATCATTCCCTGGCTCAAGGAAAACTACAATAACTGCGAAGTTGTTGCTGTTTCGGGCGACGTAGGTCAGGGCACAGAACTTGAAGGTCTTGAAGAAAAGGCAATCAAGACAGGCGCATCAAAGCTTTACATCGAAAATCTTCAGGATGAATTTGTAAGTGATTACATTTTCCCCACTCTTAAAGCAGGCGCAGTTTACGAGAAGGATTATCTTCTCGGCACATCCTTTGCACGTCCTATTATCGCAAAGAGAATTGTTGAAATTGCAAAGGCTGAGGGCGCAGACGCTATCTGCCACGGTTGCACAGGTAAGGGCAACGACCAGGTAAGATTTGAGCTTGCAATCAAGGCATTCGCTCCCGAAATGGAAATCATCGCTCCCTGGAGAATCTGGGACCTCAAATCACGTGAGGAAGAAATCGAGTATGCGGAAGCACACAACATTCCTCTTAAGATAAACCGTGAAACAAACTACTCAAAGGATAAGAACCTCTGGCATCTTTCACACGAAGGTCTTGACCTTGAAGATCCCGCAAACGAGCCTCAGTACAACAAGCCCGGCTTCCTTGAAATGGGTGTTTCACCCGAAATGGCTCCCGATGCACCCACATATGTAACAATCCATTTTGAAAAGGGTGTTCCCACAGCTGTTGACGGCAAGGAAATGGGCGGCGTTGAGCTTATCAAGTATCTCAACGAAGTTGGCGGCAAGAACGGTATCGGTCTCAATGACCTTGTTGAAAACCGTCTTGTAGGTATGAAGTCAAGAGGTGTTTACGAGAATCCCGCAGGCTCCATTCTTTTCAGAGCACACGACGTTCTTGAAACAATCACTCTCGACAGAGATACCCAGCACTATAAGGAAATCGTTGCTCACAGATTTGCAGAGCTTGTTTATTTCGGTCAGTGGTACACACCTCTCCGTGAGGCTCTTTCAGCATTTGTTGACAAGACTCAGGAGACTGTTACAGGTGACGTTAAGCTCAAGCTTTACAAGGGCAACATCATCAATGCCGGCGTAACTTCACCCTATACTCTTTACAGTGAGGACTTTGCAACATTTGATGCTGACGAAGTTTATGACCAGAAGGATTCAGCAGGATTCATCAATCTCTTCGGTCTTCCCATCAAGGTTAAGGCTATCCTTGAAGCTGAAAGAAACGCAAACAAATAATTAACCTTCACATAATTGCGAAATACTGCATTTATTGTTTTTGCAATTCAGCTTTATTCCAATTAAAAAACAGAGCCGTCTGATTGGCGGCTCTTTTTCCCGTATAGGAGGATTTATATGAAACTCTGGGCAGGACGCTTCTCAAAGGAAGCAGACAAAAAAACCAATGATTTCAATTCATCAATTGCAACCGATTCCAGAATGTATTATCAGGATATCGAGGGCAGTATTGCACACGCAACAATGCTTGCGGCGCAGGGGATTATATCGCAGGAGGACGGTGCGCTGATTTGCTCGGAACTTGCAAAAATCAGACACGAGATTTCAAGCGGAGAGCTTCTCATAGACCCCAATGCAGAGGATATTCACACTTTTATTGAGCAGACACTCACCGAAAGAATAGGAAGTGCGGGCAAGAGACTTCATACGGGCAGAAGCCGTAATGACCAGGTTGCTCTTGATGTGCGTCTTTATCTGCGTGAAGAATGCGAAGCAACTCTTTCGCTTATTTCAAAGCTTATCAATGCTCTTGAAGAAAAGGGCAATGAATATTCAGGCGCAATTATGCCCGGATATACACATCTTCAGAGAGCACAGCCCATAACATTCAAGGCTCATCTTACCGCATACACGGAAATGCTCACACGCGACCTCGGAAGAATTGAGGATGCGAAGAAGAGAATGAATTCATCACCTCTCGGAAGCGGTGCACTTGCAGGCACAACCTATCCCATTGACCGCTCGATGACTGCAGAATTCCTTAAATTTGATTCATACACAAAGAGCACGCTTGACGGCGTTGCAGACAGAGACTTCTGCGTTGAGCTTGCGGCGGCACTTTCGCTTGTTATGGTGCATCTTTCAAGACTTTGCGAAGAAATTATTCTCTGGTGCTCGTGGGAATTCAAGTTTGTTGAGCTTGACGACGCTTTTTCAACAGGCTCGAGCATTATGCCTCAGAAGAAGAACCCCGACATTGCAGAGCTTGTCAGAGGCAAGAGCGGCAGAGTTTTCGGCGACCTTATGACTCTTCTCACTGTTATGAAGGGACTTCCAAGTCGGATCGTAGCCATGTCGTTCTGTGAGC
>JAZTZD010000072.1:0-1898 GCA_045637305.1 Acutalibacteraceae bacterium | reverse complement strand
AAAAATCAATGTGTTGAATGGATAAAGAAATTTTTTGAAGAAAACGGCAAAGGTTGCAATGCGGTAATCGGCATTTCAGGCGGTAAGGACAGCTCTGTTGCGGCGGCTCTCTGCGTTGAAGCACTGGGTAAAGACAGAGTTTTCGGCGTGCTTATGCCTCAGGGTGTACAGCACGATATCGATGCCGCTTACAAGCTTGTGAATCACCTGGGAATCAGGCATTATGAAATCAATGTGAAGGCGGCGATTGACGGTATTCTGGGCGCATTCCCCGAAGATCTGCCCCTTTCGGAGCAGTCAAAGGTCAATCTGCCTCCCCGTATCAGAATGAGCACCCTTTATGCAGTGAGCCAGTCCCTTAACGGCAGAGTTGTGAACACTTGCAATCTTTCCGAAGATTGGGTTGGCTATTCCACTCGCTACGGCGATGCGGCAGGCGATTTTTCGCCTATGTGCAATCTGACTGTTACAGAAGTAAAGGAAATCGGACATCTTCTGGGTCTGCCTTACGATTTGGTTGAAAAAGTTCCCATTGACGGTCTTTGCGGCAAAACCGATGAAGAAAATCTGGGCTTTACCTATGCGGAACTTGATGTTTACATCCGTACAGGCAGAATCGACGACCCCGAAAAGAAAGAACTTATTGACAGAAAACACAAGGCAAATCTTTTCAAATTACAGCTTATGCCCATGTTTAATCCCGACGAGGTATGAAAATGAATATAAAAAATCTTCAACTGAGCCTTGAAAACGGCAGTGCATATCTTATTGCATCACCCGAAAACCGACGTTGGCTTACGGGCTTTGCCTCCTCCGACGGATACCTGCTTATCACAAAAAACGAGGCGGTTTTTCTTGTTGACAGCCGATACATTGAAGCGGCACAGAAGCAGATTTCCGCTTGCGAATCCGTTTTGCTCACCTCACTTTCCTCGCAACTTCCCGAATATATCAACAAGCTCGGCATTACCGCACTTTATACCGAGGCACAGCGCCTCAGTGTTTCGGATTTTGAAAAAATCAAAAGCATCTCCCCCTGCCCCTGTATTGCAGACAAGGCAGACGGTGTAATCGACTCTCTTCGCCGCATAAAAACAGAGGATGAAAAGAGTAAAATTCTCAAAGCACAGACTATTGCGGAAAAAGCTTTTGACCGTGTTCTGGATTTCATAAAAATCGGCGTTACGGAGCGTGAAATTGCTCTTGAACTTGACTTTTTTATGCTGAAAAACGGTGCAGAATGTGTTTCATTTGAAACCATTGCGGTCAGCGGTAAAAATTCCTCAATGCCTCACGGTGTGCCCTCAGACAAAAAAATCGAAAAAGGCGATTTCATCACCCTTGATTTCGGTGCGGTTGTTGACGGATATCACAGCGATATGACACGCACCGTTGCGGTTGGCGAAGTGTCCTCAAAGCAGGCAGAGGTTTACAAAACCGTACTCAACGCTCAGCTTAAAAGCCTTGAAACTCTTAAAGCAGGTGTTTCCTGCTTCGATGCGGATGCCGCCGCAAGAAATGTTATCAGGAATGCGGGCTACGGCGAATATTTCGGACACGGCACAGGTCACGGTGTAGGTATTGAAATTCACGAAGCACCCAGACTTTCACCCAAAAGCGATGCAATTCTGAAAACAGGTGATATTGTGACCGTTGAGCCCGGTATTTATCTGCCCGATGAATTCGGTGTACGCATTGAAGATATGGCGTTTATAACCGAAAAAGGCTATGAAAACCTTACAAAAAGCCCGAAAAATCTTATAATTCTTTAAAGCAGACAGATAATTCACAAAAAAGACTTGAAAAATATAAGTGAATAGTATAAAATAATTGCGAAAACATATATATAAGGAGAAATAACTTATGGTATCAGCAGGCGATTTCAGAAACGGCGTAAC
>JAZTZD010000071.1:0-35572 GCA_045637305.1 Acutalibacteraceae bacterium | reverse complement strand
GGTGTAGATTATCTTTATATTGCAGACGGTCACCACCGCGCCGCATCGGCTGTTAAAGTTGGTCTGAAAAGACGTGAACAGTATCCCGGGTTTGACGGCAACGAAGAATTCAATTATTTCCTTGCTGTTCTTTTTGATTGCGATGAGCTTGAAATAATGGATTATAACCGCGTTATGAAAGACCTTGCAGGCAACACACCCGCAGAATTCATTGAAAAAATCGGCGGAAACTTTGATGTTGAGGAAGTCGGCGCACAGGCTTATAAACCCGAAAAGGCACACACATTCGGTATGCTGCTTGACGGCAAATGGTATAAGCTTACCGCAAAAGACGGAACATTTGACAAAAACGACCCCGTTGAGTCACTCGATGTTTCGATTCTTCAGAATAATCTCATTTCTCCCGTGCTCGGAATTGATGACCCGAGAACAGACAAGAGAATCGATTTTGTCGGCGGAATAAGAGGTCTCGGCGAGCTTGAAAGAAGAGCAAGCTCTGATATGTGCCTTGCATTCTCAATGTATCCCACAACTCTCGGCGAGCTTATGGATATTGCCGATGCGGGTAAGCTGATGCCGCCCAAATCAACCTGGTTTGAGCCCAAGCTTCTCAGCGGTTTGTTTATTCATAAATTAAAATAAATCTTTCTTTCGGGGATAAACTATTCCCGAAAGGATGATTTGATGAATAAGGTCAGTTTTTTTGACACGAAGCCGTATGACAAAATATATTTTGACCTTCTTAAGGATAAATACGGCATAGAAATTGAATATTTTGAGTCAAAACTCAGCGAAAAAACCGCTGTTATGGCAAAAGGCTCAAGAGGTGTTGTTGCGTTTGTCAATGACAGCATAACAGCCAAAACAATTGACACATTAAAGCAAAACGGTGTTGAGATAATCGCAATGAGGTGTGCGGGTTACAATAACGTTGACCTTGCTGCCGCAAACGGAGTTATGCCCGTTGTGAGAGTGCCCGACTATTCACCCCACGCGATTGCGGAGCACACAATTGCTTTGCTTCTCACTCTGATAAGAAAAACACATAAAGCGTATATCAGGACAAGAGACCATAATTTCAGCCTTAACGGTTTTGTCGGCTTTGACCTTTACGGGAAAACAATCGGTATTATCGGTACGGGAAAAATAGGCGTAGCGCTTGCAGACATCTGTTTCGGAATGGGGATGAAAGTCATTGCGTATGACCTGCAGCCGACAGATGACAGAATTGAGTATGTTCCTCTTGAAGAACTTTTCAAACGTTCCGATGTTATTTCGCTTCATTGCCCGCTGACAAGCAAAACGCGGTATATTATCAACCGTGATTCGATGCTTCTTATGAAAAAAGGTGTGTATATTCTCAACACCTCGAGAGGTGCGCTTATTGACAGCGAAGCGTTGACAGAAGCGATAAAAAGCGGTAAAATCGGCGGCGCAGGTCTTGATGTATATGAGGAAGAAAGCGAATATTTCTATGAGGATTTGTCAGACAGTATAATCAGAGACGATATTCTCACAAGGCTTATTATGATGCCGAATGTGCTTGTCACATCGCATCAGGCTTTTCTCACTCACGAGGCACTTCGCAGAATTGCCGAAACAACGCTCGGCAATCTCCAGAGCTTTTTTAACGGCGAAAAGCTTGAAAATGAAATTGTATCCAATAAAAAGGTACTTTTAAAATAATAGGCAGGGGATGGAACATTCCATCCCCGTACATTTTGCACAAATGAGTCGGCGAATTTATATTTATTGTATAAAATATGCTGATTATTTAATAAATATGCATTTATTCTTGACTTTATACAACAAAATGCGTATAATTATGCACACAATCTAAACTGAGGTAATATTTTTATGAACAAGGCAAAAATTTTTATAGACGGAAAAGAAGGAACAACGGGTCTGCGAATCTTTGAAAGACTCAGAGGAAGAGAGGAACTTGAGGTTTTCTCGCTTCCCGATGAGCTTCGCAAGGACACTGCGGCAAGAAAAGAAGCGCTCAATAATTGCGACATTGCTTTTCTCTGTCTCCCCGATGTGGCATCAATCGAAGCCGTTTCACTTATTGATAACCCCGACGTGAAGGTTATTGATGCATCAACGGCTCACAGAACATTGCCTGACTGGGCATACGGTTTCCCCGAGCTTTCGGCAGAGCATCTTGAAAAAATAAAGAATTCAAAGCGAGTTGCCGTGCCCGGATGTCACGCAAGCGGATTTGTTGCTCTTGTGTATCCTCTTGTTGCTGCAGGAATTCTTCCCGCTGATGCGCTCATTACCTGTCATTCGATAACAGGCTACAGCGGCGGCGGAAAAAAGATGATTGCCGAATACGAAAACGGATGCAGAACTCCGAATTTTGATTCGCCCCGTCAGTATGCGCTCACTCAGCAGCATAAGCATCTTAAAGAAATGAAAGCGATAACAGGTCTTGAAAAAGAGCCGGTTTTCTGCCCGATTGTTTCTGATTATTACAGCGGAATGGCAGTTACGGTTCCTCTTTTCAAAGAAAATCTTGCTCAGGGCAAGACTGTTGCGGATATAATTGAAGTTTATAAGAATACATATACAACAGATTTTGTCAGCTACCGTGAGGATACGGGAAGCGACGCAATGATGAATGCAAATGCTCTTCGTTGCAAAGACCATATGGAAATCTTTGTTCAGGGCAACGAAGACAGAATTCTTCTTATTGCAAGATTTGATAATCTCGGCAAAGGTGCTTCGGGCGCAGCCGTTGAATGTATGAATATTATGTTGGGACTTGACCCGAAAACAGGGTTGAGTTTTTAATGGAGGATAAAATGATAAAAGAGATTAACGGCGGAGTTTGTGCCGCAAAAGGCTTTACCGCAAGCGGTGTTCACTGCGGTATCAGAAAGAATAAAACCAAAAAAGACCTTGCTTTGATTTTCAGCGAAAAGAGAGCGGCGGCTGCTTGTGTCTATACACAGAATCTTGTTAAGGGCGCACCCCTTACGGTTACAAAAAATAATGTTTCCGACGGCTATGCGCAGGCAGCAATCTGCAACAGCGGTAACGCAAACACCTGCAATGCAAACGGTATTGAAATTGCAGAGGAAATGTGTGCGATTCTCGGTGCGGAGCTTAAGATTGATGCAAAGGATGTTATCGTTGCATCAACGGGTGTTATCGGTCAGCCTCTTGATATCACACCCATTGCAAACGGAATTCCCTCTCTTGTGAAAGAGCTTAAGGCTGACGGTATGGATGCCGCAACAGCTATTATGACAACCGATACAAAAGAAAAATGCGCTTCATTCTCATTTGAAGTCGGCGGAAAAGAGTGTCACATCGGCGGCATTGCAAAGGGCTCGGGAATGATTCATCCCAATATGGCAACAATGCTTGTTTTTGTGACAACAGATGCCGCAATTTCTCCCGAAATGCTTCAGAAGGCACTCAGTGAGGATGTAAAGACATCGTTCAATATGGTAAGTGTTGACGGCGATACTTCAACAAACGATATGGTTTCCGTTATGGCAAACGGTATGGCGGGTAACGAAGAAATCACCTGTGAGGGTGCAGATTTCGACGAATTCTGCGCGGCACTCGGTGCAGTCACAAAGAAGCTTTGCAGAATGATTGCAGGCGACGGCGAGGGCGCAACAAAACTTCTTGAATGCATCGTTACGGGTGCGGCTGATAACAAGACTGCTGTTACTGTTTCAAAGTCGGTAATTTGTTCATCACTTTTCAAAGCGGCAATGTTCGGCGCTGATGCAAACTGGGGCAGAGTGCTTTGTGCAATCGGCTACAGCGGTGCGGATGTTGACGTTACAAAGATTGATGTTTCTTTCAAATCCGAGGCGGGCAGAATCGATGTCTGCAAGGATGGCGCAGGAATTGATTTTTCGGAAGAAATCGCAAAAGAAATTCTTATAAAAGATGAAATTCAGGTTCTTATCGACCTTAAGAGCGGCGATTTTTCAGCAACCGCTTGGGGTTGTGACCTGACATATGATTACGTTAAAATTAACGGAGACTACAGAACATAAGGAGACCCGAAATGGAAATCACAAATGCTTCGAGGGGACAGGTGCTTGTTGAAGCGCTTCCCTATATTCAGAAATACACAAACAAAATCGTTGTTATCAAATACGGCGGCAACGCAATGATTAACGAAGAACTCAAGAATGCCGTTATGGGCGATATTGCTCTTCTTGCACAGGTTGGCGTCAAGGTTGTTCTTGTTCACGGCGGCGGCCCCGAAATCAGCGATATGCTTAACAAAATCGGCAAAAAGAGCGAGTTTGTTGAGGGCCTGCGCGTAACCGATAAGGAAACAGCGGACATCGTTCAGATGGTGCTTGCGGGCAAGGTTAACAAGAGCCTTGTCAATAAGCTTGAATCGCTCGGCTGTAAGGCAATCGGTCTTTGCGGTGCGGACGGACATCTCATTTCCGCAAAGGTTAAGGATGAACGTCTCGGATATGTCGGCGAAATCACCGATATCAATCCTCAGCCCATTCTTGATTTGCTTGAAAGCGGCTATATTCCCGTTATTTCAACAACAGGATTTGACAGCGAGGGTAATGTTTACAATATCAATGCAGATACCGCTGCAGCGGGCATTGCGGGAATTCTTCGTGCAGAAAGCTTCCTTTCAATGACCGATATTGCGGGAATTCTTCGCGATAAGGATGACCCCTCAACTCTTATTCCCAAAATCTATGTCAGCGACATTCCCGAGCTTGTGAATGAAGGCATCATTTCAGGCGGTATGATTCCGAAAATTGACTGTTGCCGCGAAGCAATCCGCAGAGGTGTTAATAAGGTCTTTATCATTGACGGAAGAGAGCCGCACTCTCTTCTTATTGAAATTCTTACCGATGAGGGTCTCGGCACAATGTTTGTGCAGAGATAAGAAAGGGTATAATAATGAGCATTGTAAATAAAGACAACGAATTCGTTGCGGGCACATATGCGAGATTTCCTCTTACATTGACAGAGGGCAACGGCGCATTGCTCTATGACGAAAACGAAAATGAATATATTGACCTGGGAAGCGGTATCGCCGTAAATATTTTCGGCGTTGCCGATGACGAATGGCTTGAAGCGGTTACAGAGCAGGCATCTATGCTCAGCCACACTTCAAATCTCTATTACACAAAGCCTTGCGCTGACCTTGCAGAGCTTCTTTGCAAGAGAACGGGAATGAAAAAGGTTTTCTTTTCAAACTCGGGTGCAGAGGCAAACGAGTGCGCTATCAAAACCGCACGCCGTTGGGCTTTGCAGAACAAGGGTGAGGGTAATCACACAATAATTACTCTCAAAAACAGCTTCCACGGCAGAACAATAACAACTCTTGCCGCAACGGGTCAGGATTCGTTCCATACGGAGTTCGGACCTTTTACCGAAGGCTTTGTTTATGCGGAAGCAAACAACCTTGAAAGTGTCAGAAAGCTTGCAGACGAAAATAACTGCGCCGCAATTATGATGGAGGCAATTCAGGGTGAGGGCGGAATTTTTGTTCTCAGCGATGAATTTGTCAAGGGCGTTTTTGAAATTGCAAAAGAAAAGAATATGCTTGTCATCTTTGATGAAGTGCAGACGGGCAATGGAAGAACGGGTAAGCTCTATGCTTATATGCATTACGGCGTGACACCGGATATCGTTTCAACCGCAAAAGGTCTTGCGGGCGGTCTTCCTCTCGGCTGCACAATGCTCGGAGAAAAGGTGAAGGATACACTTACTCCCGGTTCGCACGGTTCAACATTCGGCGGAAATCCTATCTGCTGCGCGGGTGCGCTGAGCATTCTTTCAAGAATTGACGACAATCTTCTCAAGGATGTTACCGCAAAGAGCGAATACATTCTTTCGCGTCTCAACGGCGCAAAGGGTGTCAAGAGCGTTTCGGGCAAGGGTCTGATGCTTGGCATTGAATGCGAAAAGCCTGCAAAGGAAATCATCGCATCGGCAATGGAAAAGGGCGTTCTTGTTCTCAGTGCAAAAACAAAGGTGCGACTTCTTCCGCCTCTGACAATCACATTTGATTTGCTTGAAATCGCAATGGATAAGCTCCTTGAAGCAATTGCAGAATAAAAAATGAACGGTTTGCATCGGAAGTTATTCCGGGCAAACCGTTTTTTGATGTTAAATTAAATTGATTATTTTCTGTGTCGGATGGAATTTGCAAATGCGAGTGTTTCCGAAAGACGGTCAAATGCCGACGGATTCCATTTGTCCGTGGGGGCGGGGGTTATTCCGAAATTGTTGAGAATTTTAGTGTATGATATAAATCTTCTCACAAAATCGGAATGGTCTTTATTTTCGGGAAGAGTCCAGCCTGTTTCGGCAACAGCTGTAAATCTCGGGAAACACATATAACAGAGTTTATCGAAATTGTTGATGTATTCGGTCCATATCGGCGCCTCAACGCCGACGATGTTTTCCGCTTTGTTTACAGTTTTGTGAACAGGCTTATAGTTGTATGTTTTGGTAAGCGGTGTCATACCGTAAGGATAGTCGCAATAGTAGTGGAAGAACTCGGAAACAATGACCTTTCCGCCTGCATTTGCATAATCCGAGGAAAGATTCTTTCTGTCCATCCATTTTTGCACAACTGCGGTGTTTTTCAGGTTACCGCCTTTAAGGCTTTCGTTCCACACGATAGCCTTTCTGCCCTTGCTTTCAAGGAAATCAATTATTCGGTTGGTGAACCAACCCTGAAGCTCTTCCTCGCCGCCGAGGGAGAGTTCTTTTATTTTTTTCTGACAGTCGGGACATTCTTTCCAACGTGCTTTAGGGGCTTCGTCACCGCCGATATGAATATATTCGGACGGAAAAATGTCCATAATTTCTTCAAGAATATCAAAAACAATCTCAAATGTCTTTTCTTTGCCTGCGCAGAGGATATCTTCAAAAATTCCCTGATGTGTCTTGACCTGAACGGGAGTACCCTTGCAGGAAATTTCGGGATATGCGTGAAGAAGAGCCGAGCAATGTCCGGGAATGTCAAATTCGGGAATTACGGTAATAAATCTGTCTTTGCAGTAATCAACGATTTCTTTGATTTCAGCCTTTGTGAAGTAACCTGAATATTCACCGTCTTCTTTGAGCTTTCCGAAACCGGAATGGGTACGCACGGAGCCGAGAAGCGCGGCTTCGGGTCTGCTTTCAATGAGAATTCTGAATCCCTGGTCGTCTGTGAGATGCCAATGCATAACGTTCATTTTTGCGCTTGCGGCGGCATCAATCATTTTCTTCGTTTCTTCAATTGAAAAGATGTGTCTTACCGTGTCAAGCATAAAGCCTCTGTATGCGTATGCGGGCTTATCCTCAATTCTGACGCAGGGGCAGATTTCATCAAGCTGAGCGATGCTCTGCTTTCCGTAAAACACGGCTTTTTCGCTGCCTGCAATAAGCTTGATTCCGTCTTTGTCAACGGTCAGAATGTATTCTTCTTCGCCGAGTTCAGCAGAAATCTGAACGGTTGTTTCAAGATTTTTGAGTTCTGTTTCTCCGCCGAGATATGTTATTTTGTTCGGCAAGGGAATGATATTCAGTCTGTTCATTTTTATTCTCCAATCAAAAGCGGACTGCAAAATCTGCAGCCCGCCACTCTAATCAATCATTGTCTTCGTCCTCTTCGTTTTCATCAACGGGCAGGATTTCAACCTTTATGTCGCCGATTCTGCGTTCTTCATATGAAAGAACGGTGAAACGGAGATTTTTGTATTCCGCAATTGCGGGTTCATCGGGATTTTCGGAGGGAAGATATCCGAGAAGACTGATAACAAATCCGCCGAGTGTGTCGTAATCGCCTTCGGGAAGCTCAACACCGACGAGCTCATCAACCTCGTCAAGGTCTGTTATGCCGTCAATTGTGAACGTTGTTTCGTTAATTTTTACGATTTCTTCTTCTTCGTCATCGTATTCATCCTGAATGTTGCCGACAATCGATTCGAGAACGTCTTCAAGAGTAACAATGCCTGCGGTGCCGCCGTATTCGTCAACAACAATCGCAAACTGTGTGCGACTTTCGTTCATAGCCTTGAAAAGGTCGCCGCAAGCCTGAGTTTCGGGCACGTAAAGAGCCTTTCTCATAACCTTTTCTATCGTAAGGTCGGAAGGAATGTTGTGTCCGACAAATTTAAGCAAATCTTTTGCATAAAGAACACCGATTATGCTGTCGGGGTCGTCTTTATAAACGGGGATTCGCGAGTAACCGTTTTCAACTGCGATTTCCGCCACTTCTTTGAGTGAACGGGAAACCTCAATAGCCGTCATATCGGTTCTGTGAGTCATTATATCGCCTGCATCAAGGTCGTCAAACTCGAAAATGTTGTCAATCATTTCTTTCTGGGTGTCTTCGATAACGCCCTTTTCACCGCCGACGTCAACCATCATTCTGATTTCTTCTTCGGTAACGTTTTCTTCATCTGCGTTGGGGTCAAATCCCAGAAGACGGACGATCCCGTTTGTTGAAAGTGCAAGAAACTTAACGAAAGGTTTTGTTACTGTTGCAATAAAAGTGAGTGCACCGACAACCTTGAATGAAACCTTTTCGGGAATCTGCATTGCAATTCTTTTGGGAGCAAGTTCGCCAAGAACAAGTGAAAAATAAGATGTGAGTATGGTAATGATAATAACCGATGAAACATCAATAATGCTCAATGGAATGAAATTCACAACGGGAGTTTTGCTCAGTGCGTTTGTGAGCATATCGGCGAAGTTCTGCGATGCCGATGCAGAGGTAAGGAAGCCTGCAAGGGTAACGCCTATCTGAATGGTTGAAAGAAATCTGCTTGAATTTTCCGTAAGCTTGACAATCTGCTTTGCTTTTTTGTTGCCTTCCTCGGCAAGCTTCTGCATCTTTGTGTCATTGAGAGAAACGATTGCCATTTCGCTCATTGCAAAGAAAGCATTCACGAGAATGAGAACAAATAAAAGCAAAAGTTTAAAGATAATATTCGCAGGGCCCGGGTCATCCATTATGGATTTTCTCCTTTCAAATATAAAAATTCACTCTGTATGATATCATAATGGGATTGCGATGTCAAGTGAACAACTTTTTAATAAATAGGTACTGACAATAACTATAAACTATGGTATAATAATATATCATTATTTATTTCGGAGAGAATTATGCTTTATCTGATTTTATCGAGAACAGGCGGCGGAAAGACCACCCATATAATGAATCTTGCCGAGCAGTTTGCAAAAGGCGGAAGAAAAACAACTCTCATTGTGCCCGAGCAGTTTTCGTTTATGAGCGAAAAAATTATGCTTGGCAGAATGGGAGCCGAAGTGATGGCGGATATTGACGTTATGAGCTTCACAAGTCTCGGAGAAAAGCTTGTGGGCAAGCCTGCTCTTCACGAGCGCAGAAGGCTTGACGATGCCGCAAAAGCCGCACTTATGTCCATGGCTCTTGAGGGGGTAAAGGATAAACTGAAGCTTTACGGAAAGCATACCGCAAGACGCTCTGTCATCTCCGAATTCACTGCGCTTTCCTCTGAATTCAAGCAGAATTCTCTTTCGACGGATTCTGTGCGCCTTGCAATTGCAACAATGGAAGACGGTCTTCTGAAAATGAAGCTTTCCGACATTGCCAATGTTCTTGATTCTTATGATGCAATGGTTGAGGGAAGCTATTTTAATCCCGACAATCTTCTCGATGAGCTTTGCGACGTGTTGCCCGATGATGACTATTTCAGCGGCAGAATTGTTTTTGTTGATTCTTTCCGAGGCTTTACCGCCCAGGAATTCAAGGTTATTGAATTTATGCTTCGAAAAGCATCGGCGGTTTATGTTACATTATGCACAGATAATCTTGAAAATTCCGATGATGAAACGGATTTGTTTGCACACACAAAAAGAACGGCGAAAAAGCTTATTGAAATTGCAAAGAAAAATGCAGTTGCCGTTGCAAAGCCGCAGTATCTCTCAATGAGAAACAAATTCAATAATTTCCCTCCTCAGTTTGAAAGATATTCTTCGCCTGAACTCACTGCACTTGAAAGAGAACTTTTTTCACCCGCTCCTAATGTTTATGAGGAAGAATGTGAAAATATTGTTCTTTGCAAGGCAGCGGATATATATGCCGAGTGCGAATTTGTTGCCTGCACGGCAAAAAAACTGATAAGAGAAAACGGCTACAGATGCCGTGACATAGCTGTTATTGCAAGAAGCAGCACAGACTATGAAGCACCGCTTTCAAGTGCATTGAGGAAATGCGGAATCGGTGTTTTTGATGACAGCAGACAGCCTGTTGATGCATCGCCCGTTGTTACCCTTGTGAGCAGTGCGGTTCAGATTGCGTCAAACGGATTTGATACAGAAACCTTTATGCGTTATCTCAAAACGGGTCTCGCAGGGCTTGACACTCAGGAAATATCCGAGCTTGAAAACTATTGCTATTTGTGGCAGATAAACGGAAAAGGCTGGCTTGGTGATTGGGAAAAGAATCCGCGCGGCTTCGGCGTTGAAACAACTGACGAAGACATCGCGATACTTGAAGTGTTAAACTCTCTGCGCCGCAGGGCTGTTGCGCCCCTTTGCTCGTTGAAAAAAACATTTGAAGATGTCAGCGGCGATGAAGCGGCAAATGCCGTTTATGATTTCCTTGAAGAAATAAATGCCGCAGAAAGTATACGCCTGCTTGCAAAAAAACTTGTCAGTCAGGGCGAAAACTCAATTGCAATCGAGCTTGAAAGACTGTGGAATGTCGTTATGGATATTCTCGACAGCCTTGAAACTCTTTTCAGGGGCAGAAACGTTACCGCTTCGGAGTTTTCGCAGGCTATGGAGCTTATGCTTTCGGCGCAGACGGTCGGTAGTCTGCCCCAGGGTCTTGACGAAATAACCGTCGGCTCGGCTGACAGAATAAGAACGGTTTCGCCCAAGGTTGTGTTTATTGTCGGTGCAAACAGCGGAGTTTTCCCCGCCGCACCTTCATCGGGCACGGCGCTTACCGATAATGACAGACGCAGAATGAGTGAACTCGGACTTGAACTTTCGGGTTTCGGCGAATATAAGCTTGCGGAAGAAAAACTGATTGCCTATAATTCGTTCTGCTGTGCATCCGAAAAGCTTTATGTCTGCTGTCCCGAGAGAAATGCCAAGGGTGAACAGCTTGCACCCTCGGAGCTTTATATAAAAATCAAACAGCTTTTCCCCGAATGTCTCGAAACAGATGCATCCCAACTCGACGGTATGTATTATGTTGAGGGGGAATATCTTGCTTTTGAACAGCTTGCAAAGACCAAAAACAGGGGTAACGTTTTTAACAAAACTCTCAATGAATATTTTGAAAATCAGCCTGATTTTTCGGGCAGACTTGCCGCGCTTGAAAGAGCATCGGGTAACAGGAATTTTGAAATTTCCGATGGCAAAATTGCACAGAATCTGTTCGGAAAGAATATGTTTGTTTCAGCTTCAAGGGTTGAAAGCTACCATAAATGTCCGTTTTCATATTTCTGCCGTTACGGACTTAAAGCAATGCCGAGAAAAATTGCAGAACTTGACCCGATGCAGAGAGGCAACATAATCCATCACGTTCTTGAAAAACTTCTTACGGATTATAAGGGTGATTCACTTTTTGAGCTTTCACGCAAGGAGCTTTTTGATTATATTCTTCAGCTTATGAACGAGTATCTCGTTGAAAAGCTCGGCGGCGGTGAGCAGAGCGAAAGATTTATGTATCTTTACAACAGACTTGCAGTGTCCGTCTGCGACGTTGCGGAAAGACTGATTAAAGAGCTTGAAAAGAGCGATTTCGTTCCCGTTGATTTTGAACTTAAAATCGGTTCTGACGGTGATGTCCCGCCCTACGAACTTGATTTTGCTACGGGAAGAATCAGCATTTCGGGCGCAATTGACAGAGTTGATACCGCCGAGATAAACGGAAAGAAATATGTAAGAATAGTTGACTATAAATCGTCGGGCAAGAAATTCAGGCTCAGCGATGTTATGCACGGACTGAATATGCAGATGCTCATTTATCTGTTTACACTCTGGCAGAACGGAACGGACAGATACGGTGAGGTCACACCTGCAGGCGTGCTGTATTATACGGCGAATTCGCCGCAGATGTCTGCCGAGAGAAGCGATAAGAGAGAAGACCTCGATGCGGCAATGCAGAAAAGCTGTAGAAGTGCGGGCATTGTGCTGGGCGACTGCGACGTTGTGCTTGCAATGGACAGAGATGCAAGCGGTCTTTACGTCCCCGTTGACTTCAAAAAGGGCAAAATGAGTGGCTCACTGATAAGCTTGAAACAGCTTGAACTTCTCAAAAACAAAGCGGATGAGATTCTTGTTGAAATGGCGGATGAGCTTCATTCAGGTAAGATTCCCGCACTTCCCGTCAGCGGTGTGAACTACAAAACGGTCTGTGACTATTGCGATTATAAAGCCGTCTGCGGATTTGAAGAAACAATTCCGTTCAACGAGCTTGATGATATGAAAGACAGCGAAACACTTGAATTGCTTGAGAAAGGAGCTGAGGCTGATGGATTGGACAACGGACCAGGAGAAAGCGATTAAAGCCAGAAAAGGCACATTGCTCGTCAGCGCGGCGGCGGGCTCGGGCAAAACAGCGGTGCTTGTTGAAAGAGTTATTCAGAGAATATGCGATGCGGAGAATCCCTGCGGCGTTGAAAATCTTCTGATTGTAACTTTCACGAATGCCGCGGCGGCGCAGATGAAAGAAAAGATTTCTGCGGCAATAAGCAAGAAAATTGCGCTCAATCCGTCTGACAAAAGACTTCGCCGTCAACAACTGATGCTGCCCTGCGCAAATATCTGTACCATTGACTCTTTTTGCATAAATCTTGTAAGAGAGAATTTTCATACACTCGGAATTTCGCCCGATTTCACCCTCATTGATGACGGAGAGCTTGATATTCTCAAGGGTAAAGCGGTGAACACCGTTGTTGAAGAGCTTTACAAAGAAGCGGACCCTGTTTTCATAAATTTGTGTAATCTTATCAGCGACAACCGCAATGACGGCAAGCTGATTGAGGCGATTTTCACTCTTCACAGACTTTCACAGGCATATCCGTTTCCCGAGGACTGGCTTGTTTCACTCAAAAATGATTTCAGCGACCCGCAGTCTCCCGAAAAGAGCAAATGGGGAAAAATTATTACGGAATATATAGCGGGTTATATAAATAATTCGATTGACGGAATGGCACATTGCCTTGAGTTGCTCGAGGAAGAGCCTGAACTTCAGGTTAAATATGCACCCGCGTTTGAAAGTGATATCAGATGCTTTGAATCTTTGCTCAACTCATTGAAAAATGATGATTGGGACACAATGGCTGAAAACTTTGCATCGGTTAAATTCGAAAATTTCGGACGTGCCCCCGCAGGCTATGAGTCTGAAGTCAAGGAGATTTGCAAAAGTGTAAGAGGCGATTACAGAGATAATCTTAAAAAGGTTGTCAAGCTTATTTCCGTGAGTGCGGATGAGCATACGGCGGACCTTGAACATCTTGCGCCGATTGTTTCAAAGCTCATTGATGCGGTTGTTGAGTTTGAAAAAGAGCTTACAAGACTGAAACTTGAGGCTAATCAGGCAAATTTCAGCGATACTCTTCACCTTGCACTTCGGCTTCTTTTTGAAAAAGCGGAAAACGGTTATGTGAAAACTCCGCTTGCAAAGGAGCTTTCCGAAAACTATGCGGAAATACTTGTTGACGAATATCAGGATGTCAATATGGCGCAGGATATGATATTCAATGCGCTTTCAAAGAATGAAAACAACATTTTTATGGTTGGAGACGTAAAGCAGAGTATTTACCGTTTCCGTCAGGCAATGCCTGAAATCTTTCTGTCAAGAAGAGACGGTATGCCCGAATATGAAAGCGAAAAAGAAAACTATCCCGCAAAAGTAACCCTCGGAAAAAATTTCAGAAGCCGCAAGGGTGTTACCGAAATAATCAATTTCATTTTTGCATATATAATGAGCCGTGAGGCGGGCGGGCTCGATTACGACAAAAACGAATGCCTTGAAGCTGCCGCACCTTATCCCGAATCAACGGGTGCAGACACCGAAATGTATCTTCTCGAAACGGAAAAAGGCGAAGAGCTTGATGCCCAGGCGTCATTTGTTGCCGATTACATTGAAAAGGCTGTTTCCGAGGGTATGACACTTGTTTCGGGAAACGGCACAAAAAAAGCGGAATACAGAGATTTCTGCATTCTTCTGCGAAGCATAAAGGGCCATTCAAAGCCGTTTGTTGATGAATTCACGAGAAGAGGAATTCCCGTAAGCTGTGAGGCGGCAAAAGGAATTCTTGAAACTCCCGAGATAACATTCCTGACCTCTTTGCTGAAAATAATCGATAATCCCGTTGATGATATTCCGCTTACTGCGGTTATGCTCTCGCCTGTTTTCGGTTTCACAACCGATGAGCTTTCCGTTATGAGGTCGGATTTCAGAAAAGGCTCGGTTTATTCGTGCGTTGTGAATTCGGCTGAAAACGGAAACAGAAAATCGGCGGATTTCTTGAGTGAAATTGCAAGAATGCGTACTCTTTCTTCAACACTCAGGACGGGCGAGCTTGTGCGACGCCTGATTGAAGAAACGGGCTACGGAGCGATTGTCTGCGCAATGAAAGACAGCGAAAAGCGCAGAGCAAATCTCAATCTTTTCATTGACCTTGCAAACAAGTACGAAAGCACGGGCAGTAAAGGTGTTTCGGGCTTTATCAGATATGTTGATTCCGCAGTCGGTAACAAGAGCAACATAAAATGCGGCGAAACAAAATCCGAAGCGGCAAACGCGGTCAGAATTATGACCATTCATAAAAGCAAGGGTCTTGAATTTCCCGTCTGCATTGTTGCCGCTTGCGAAAAATCATACAGCACTCTTGATTTGAAAAAAGAGCTTATAATTTCAAGAGAGAGCGGCGTCGGAATAAAAACAAATGACGGACCTTATAAATTCGACACTCTTCCGAGAATTGCCGCAAAGACCGAAACTCTGCGTGATTCACATTCGGAGGAACTGAGAATTCTCTATGTTGCACTCACGAGAGCGAAAGAAAAGCTTGTAATGCTTGCATCGTCAACGGATTGGACAAAAACACTTACGGGCATAGCGTCCAAAATCCGTAATACGGAAAGGCTCGACCCGTTCAGCGTTAATTCATTCACATCATATTCCGAATGCATTCTTTCGGCATTGCTCAGGCATCCCGATGCGCATTCACTCAGAAAAAAGGCGGAACTTTCCGAAAGATTCGTTATGCCTTGCCGTACAAAACTGAAAACGAAGATAATAAGCGGAAAATCTGAGTGGGAAATGAATACGGAGGAAGCGCAGGAAGCTTTATATGACGAAGAAATGCTTGCTCAAATCAGAGAAAGACTTTCTTATGAATATCCGTATGCAGCCCTCAACGGAATTGTTGCAAAGCGAATCGCATCAAAGCTTGATGAGGAAGAAATCGGCGGAGAATATTTTGTTTCCCGCAAGCCTGCTTTTACGGGTAAAGGAAAGCTGACACCCGCACAGCGAGGCACGGCAACCCACAGATTTATGCAGTTTTCGGATTATGCGAGGGCGAAGGAAAATGTTGAATCGGAGCTTGCAAGACTTGTTGAAAGCGGAATGCTGACCGAAGCCGAGGCTCAGGCGGTTGATAAAAAATCTGTTGCGGATTTCTTTGAAAGCAAGCTTGCACAAAGAATATTCAATGCCGAAAAGGTTTATAAGGAATATGCTTTTACGGCAAGTGTGCCGCTTTCTGAAATGTATCCCGAAATACCGCAGAATGCCGCAAAGGATGAAACAATCATAATCGAAGGCGTTGCGGACTGTGCTTTTGTTGAAAACGGCTCATTGGTTATTGTTGACTACAAGACCGACCGTGCACAAAGCGGCGAAGAGCTTGCACGGAGATATAAAGAACAGCTTTCGGTTTACCGCCGCTGTCTTGCTGAAGTTATCGGTCTTCCCGTTGCGCAGACGCTCATTTATTCGTTCAGACTCGGGGAAATAATCGAAGTGAAATAAAATAACGAAATTTTTTTTAAAAAACACTTGCAATTTTGCATTTCCTGTGATAAAATCCATTTGTTATGTTTAAGGATATACCGAAAGAGGTGACATTGATGAAGGAAGGAATCCATCCTAAGTACGAACAGACCGAAATCCGCTGTGCTTGCGGTGAGGTTATCGCAACCGGTTCAACAAAGGACAATCTTCGTGTTGATATCTGCTCAAAATGCCATCCGTTCTTTACAGGAAAGCAGAAGCTCGTTGACACCGGCGGACGTGTTGATCGCTTCAACAAGCGTTTCAATATCAACAACAAATAAAGCATTTTTAAGCGGTGCACGAAAATTGCACCGCTTTGCTTTTTCTTTCAGGGTGATAATGTGAACAGCTATAAGACAATCAGAACCGATGCAAAAGATGAATACATAGTAAAAAAATCACGTTTTATCGGACATATTATGCCTGTCACAACGCAGGAGCAGGCGCTTGAATTCATTTCAGCTGTGTCAAAAAAACACTGGGATGCAACCCACAATGTCTATGCGTATATTCTGCGTGAAAGCGGAATAAAAAGGTTTTCTGATGACGGTGAGCCTCAGGGTACGGCGGGAATTCCTGTTCTTGACGTGCTTGAAAAAACGGGGGTTACCGACTGCGCGGTTGTTGTTACCCGCTATTTCGGCGGTATAATGCTTGGCGCGGGAGGTCTTGTGAGAGCTTATTCGCATTCGGCATCAATTGCCGTGCAGGCGGGCGGAATTGTAACCCGCGCAATGTGTGCAAGGCTTAAGGTGACGTGTGATTATTATTTTTACGGCAAGCTGTCTTCGCTTGTGCCCGAAAGCGGCGGTGTGATTGAAGATACGTTGTTTGAGGATAACGTGACCCTTGTTTTCAGAATGCCGCTTGAAATTGTTGACGGCTTCAATGCAAAGCTGATTGATGTAAGCAACGGAAGATATTACGTTACAAAAACGGAAGAATTCTTTGCTGATATAGACTGATAATACAGATTCTCTGGCGGTTTATAACCGTCAGAGAAGTTTTTTATAAAAAATTGTGATTTTTTGAAGTAGTTTGCGATGCTTGGCAAGTATAATATGTCTGAAGGGGTGATTTGATGAATTGCATCAGAGAAAAAACCTGCGAAAGAGAAAAACAGACTCTTTCGGAATATGCCGCGCTTGCTTGCGAAAGCAAGGGCAGGGAGCGACCCGAAGAGGAGTGCCCCGTGCGCACGGCTTTTCAGCGTGACCGCGACAGAATAATTCATTCAAATGCTTTCCGACGTTTAAAGCATAAAACTCAGGTTTTCCTTTCACCCGAGGGCGACCATTACCGTACAAGACTCACTCATACTCTTGAGGTTTCGCAGATTGCAAGAACAATTGCGGGTGCACTCAACCTCAACTGCGACCTGACCGAAGCGATTGCACTCGGTCACGATTTAGGTCATACACCGTTCGGCCACGCGGGAGAACGAGCGCTTAATGCGGTTTCTCTCTGCGGCTTCAAACACTATTCGCAAAGCCTGAGAGTTGTTGATTTTCTTGAAAAAGACGGAGAGGGCCTCAATCTTACATATGAAGTAAGAAACGGCATCGAGCGCCACACCAACGGTGAACAGGCGGCAACCCTCGAGGGCAGAATTGTCCGTCTTGCAGACAGAATTGCTTATATAAATCACGATATAGACGATGCAACGGTTGCAGGTATAATGTGTGAAGAGGATATCCCTCTTGAAATCCGCAACGTTCTCGGTCATTCAAAGAGCGCAAGAATAAATACGCTTGTTTTAAGCTGTATCGAAAACAGCAAGGATGATATTGTTCTTGATGCGGAAGTGAAAATGTATTTTGATGAGCTTCATCAGTTTATGTTTGATAAAGTATATACAAATCCCGCTTGTAAAAGTGAGGAAAGCAAAGCGGTTGAAATGATTCAGAAGCTTTATCATCATTTTACGCAGAATCCCGAAAGTCTCCCGATGCAGTTCAAAGAGGTTGCATTCAGAGACGGCATTGATGTTGCTGCGTGCGATTTCATTGCGGGAATGACTGACCGTTATGCTGTCAGAGTTTTCAACGACCTCTATGTTCCTAAAGCATGGAGCAAAACCGACGACTGGTCGTTATAATATTTTGAAATTATAAAGAAAGTGAGGTGGTTTTTACGGCAATTAACGAAAGATTTATTCAGGATTTGCAGGAAAGAGCCGATATTGAACAGGTTATTTCTTCGCACGTTAATCTGAAAAGAAGAGGCAAAACTCTTGTCGGTCTTTGTCCGTTTCATAACGAAAAAACCCCCTCATTCACCGTTTATCCCGACACGCGCTCGTTTTACTGCTTCGGCTGCGGTGCGGGCGGAGATGTCATAAGCTTCGTGCGAAGAATTGAAAATCTTGATTATATTGAGGCTGTCAAGGCTGTTGCGCAGCTTGCGGGAATGTCGATGCCCGAGGACGGCTATGATGACACACTGTCAAAAAAGAGAATGCGTCTTCTTGCGGCAAACCGTGAGGCGGCAAGATTTTTTAATGCCTGCCTTATGGATGAGAAAAACCGCTTTGCGCTTGATTATTTTCTGAAAAGAGGTCTGAGTGCAAACACCGTCCGCAAATTCGGTCTCGGCTATGCCCCGAATGAGTGGAGTGCGCTGATTGCACATATGCGCTCAAAAGGCTTCACGGAAGAAGAGCTTGTGCTTGCAAACCTCGCAAGGCGAAGCGAAAAGAACGGCAGGACAAGCTGTTACGATAACTTCAGAAACAGAGTGATGTTTCCGATAATTGACCTTCGCGGCAATGTTATAGCATTCGGCGGAAGAGTTATGGATGACTCGAAGCCTAAGTATATCAACACATCGGATACTTTGGTTTACAAAAAGAGCAACGGCGTTTTTGCTCTTAACTTTGCGAAGAATTCCAACGATAATAAGCTTATTCTCGTTGAAGGATATATGGATGTTATCGCTCTTCATCAGGCGGGCTTCGGCAATGCAATTGCTTGTCTGGGAACGGCATTTACATCCGAACAGGCAAATCTTCTTTCCCGCTATGCAGACGAAGTTGTTATCTGCTATGATAACGACGAGGCGGGCAGAAAAGCAACGGAAAGAGCATTGAGCGTTCTCGGTAAAACAGGTCTCAAGCTTCGTGTAGTGGCAATGAGCGGCGGCAAGGATGCCGATGAAATAATCAGAACCCACGGAAAAGAAAGATTTGCGTCGCTCCTCAGCGAGGCGGCAAACAAAACGGAATATAAGCTTCTTGAAGAGAGAAACAAATACAATGTCCTGACGGATGACGGGAAGCTTCGTTTTCTTATGGCGGCGGCAAATATTCTTGCTGAATGCGGCAGTATAGAGAGCGAAATTTATGCAACAAGACTCTCAAATGAACTCGGAGTCAATGTTGACAGCATAAAAGCGCAGATCCGCTCGGCAAAAACGAAATTGCGTCGCAGTGATGAAGTCAGAAGAAAAAAAGAACAGGACACAATGCTTGAAAGAAGCTTTGAGGACAAAAACAACCCCGAAAGAGCTTCAAATATTAAAGCGGCAAGGGCGGAGGAAACTCTCATTGCCTCGTTTATGAGGAACCCCGATTTTTATATAAAACTGAAAGAGAAATTTTCGTTGCAGGATTTCGTAACAGACTTCAACAGAAGAGTTATGGATTGTCTTGCACGCAAGCTCGATGAGGGTCTTGAACCCAACCTGAGCATTTTTGCAGGCAGCTTCACTCCCGAGGAAATGGACTCAATAACAAGGATTTATATTTCGTCAAACAGTCTGAGCAATTCGCTCAAAGAATGTGAGGACTGCATTGATGTGCTGAAAAAAGGGTCTGCTCCGAAGATAACGAATGCGGCTGATTTGAGCGATGAGGAATTTATTAAACTTTTTAATAAAAAATAACGGATGAAGGATGTGTGTTTATGGAAGCAACAGAAAAGAAAACTCCCTTTAAATCACTTATTGAAAAGGGTAAGGCTTCGGGCAAGCTGACAACTCAGGAAATCGATGCGGCAATGGAGGAAATGCATCTTGACATTGAAGAGCTTGATAAGCTCTATGAGACACTTGAGGCTCAGAATATCGAGATTATTGACGACCTTTCAAGCGATGCAATCGAAAATTTTGACGTTGACCTTCCCAAGTCCCTTGATATCGGCGGAGGAGATGACAAGGGTTCAAACATTGATGACCCCGTAAAGGTTTATCTTAAGGAAATAGGCAGAGTGCCTCTTCTGACTGCTGAAGAGGAAATCGAGCTTGCAATCAGAATTTCCGATGATGATGAAAAGGCAAAGAAGCGCCTTGCAGAAGCTAACCTTCGTCTTGTTGTAAGTATTGCAAAAAGATACGTTGGCAGAGGTATGCAGTTCCTTGATCTTATTCAGGAAGGCAATCTCGGTCTTATCAAAGCCGTTGATAAGTTTGACTATACAAAGGGCTTCAAGTTCTCAACTTATGCAACATGGTGGATCAGACAGGCTATCACAAGAGCTATCGCAGACCAGGCGAGAACAATCAGAATTCCCGTTCATATGGTTGAAACCATCAACAAGGTAAAGAAGACAAACAGCCAGCTTCTCCATAAGAACGGCAGAGACCCCTCAGCCGAGGAAATTGCGGCTGAACTCGGTATGCCCGCAGACAAGGTAAGAGAAATTCTCCGTGTTGCACAGGAGCCTGTTTCTCTTGAAACACCCATCGGCGAAGAGGAAGACAGCCATCTCGGTGACTTCATTCCCGATGACGATGCTCCCGCACCGGCAGATGCAGCTTCAATGCTTCTTCTTAAGGAAACACTCAAGGAAGTGCTTGACACTCTCACACAGAGAGAAGCCAAGGTTCTTTCGCTTCGTTTCGGTCTTGAGGACGGACATCCTCATACCCTTGAAGAGGTAGGCAGCCGTTTCGGCGTTACCCGTGAAAGAATCCGTCAGATTGAGGCAAAGGCACTCCGTAAGCTTCGTCACCCCAGCAGAAGCAAAAAGCTCAAGGATTTCCTTGATTTCTAAAATGAACAAAGGCTTGTACAGAAACCAATCTGTACAAGCCTTTTTGATTGTTATTTTATTTGCAAATAATGTATCCCATAGGAAACGGTTCAACATCGGGAGTGTCAATGTATGTTTTGAGAAGTTTAAGGAATTCGATTTGCCGATGATTCTTTCCGTCAATGGTTTCCCAATCACGCAGATATATTCCGCCCTTGAGAAAGGTTATCAGGTCGCCGTTTTCGTCACGGAGAGACTGGATGTGGTTATATTTTATGTCTTTTGGCAGACGGTAGTAAAAAGCAAGCTCTTCAATGCTGCCATACGGCTCAATAAAGAATGCCCGTTCGTTTTTATGAAGCCACTTGCATATTTCAACCTTGAATTCAAACTCACTCAGAATTTTCATTTTGAGAGACCGAGCTCAGCGCAGCAACCGGCAACGATTGCTTTCATCTCGTCCATATGTTTTTCCATTTCGTCAACAAGCTTGAACTGTGTGCGGCATCTTACAAGGTTATGCTCGGGATATTCTGTCTTGAAGTAAACATCTCCGTTGATGAAATCGCCGAGGAATCTCATTCCGCATTCAAGAGTCATAAGCTTTGAAGAGAAGGGGAGAAGCTCGATTTCCTTTGCAGTGAGGCTTTCGCCTGCGGCTGAAAGATAACCGAGAGTGTATGCCTTGAAATATTCGAGGCTGAAATTGACGAGCGAGAGGTCTTTTTCATCCTCTGCGGCGGTGTTTGCACCGAAACGGATGCTGTCACCGAAGTCGTAGAGTGAAAGACCGGGCATAACGGTATCAAGGTCAACAACGCAGATGCCTTCACCTGTTTTGTCGTCAAACATAACATTATTGAGCTTTGTATCATTATGAGTAACTCTCAACGGAAGCTCGCCCGCTTTGAGCATATCAACAAGCACGGGGCAGTCGCTTTCTCTTGCGAGAACAAATTCAATTTCTTTTTCAGCCTGATTTGCTCTGCCGGAAAGATTATCCGCAACAGCCTTTTTGAAATCGGAAAATCTTGAAGCAGTATTGTGGAAATTCGGAATTGTTTCCGCAAGTGTTTCGCCGGGATAATCCGCAAGAAGACGCTGGAAATTGCCGAATGCTCTGGCAGCTTTTGCAAAGGTTTCGGCGCAGTCAACGGTCTGACAGGAGTGCGCATCGTTTATAAAATTATAGCATCTCCAGCACTTGCCGTCCTTTGAAAGATAATAGGGCTTGTTTTCTTTTGTGAAATAAACACGAAGACCCTCTCTGTCGGGGTCGCCGCCGTTTTTAACGATAACATCGCGCAGATAGTCGGTGACACCAACAATGTTGTTCATAAGAGCATCAGGGTTCTTAAAAACATAAGTGTTGATTTCCTGAATAAGATATTTAGCGGTTTCGCCGTTTTCTTTCTCGAATTCAACGGCAAAAGTGTTGTTGATATGTCCGTCTGTAATCTGTGAGTTTTCTTTAAGTTTTCCATCAAAACCGAAAGCTTCAATGATTTCGTAAATATAATTTGATGTTTCAGCCATAATGTTTTTACACCTTTCTGAAAATGATGTTACCGAAGCAGTCGGGATTGTGAAAACCGAGTGCGGCGGTTGTAACGGGGAAAAATGCACCGTAATGGGGTGAAACCGATAAATCGGCACATTTATAAAAATTACCTCTTATTGTTGCCTCGGCGGTGTGATATTCAATGCCGTAAACCGAAGAAATGAATTCATCGGAAAGAAAAATTTCGTAGCCCCAGGCATTTCTTTCGTTTTCAACAAGCGAAAACGGAGTGATAACAGGCTCCGCGTCGGTTATTTCGCGGATAAATCTGCGTTCGTTTCTGTTTTCGCCGATTTGAGAGAGATAAACACCTTTCGGATTGACCTCGAAGTTTATATACCGCTTGTCACCCTCAACGGGCATAAGAAAAAGCTCAAGACAGCTGTCCTGATAAACGGGGTCATCTCTTTTGGTGCAGACACAGCGGAGATTTTCTTCAAAAGACCGGAGTTTTGCATAAATCCCCTTGTTTTCAACAGCAACAAGCTGTGCGCAGCTTTCGGGTCTGGAATAACCGTTTTCTTCCCAATGAAAGCTTGAAATTGAAGCAACCGGAGCTTTCTCGAAATCGTGATTTTCGGTAAAAAGCGGAGCACAGTAATCCATAGTCACACCCCAACAACAATATATATATGATTATATCAAAATATTTTAAATAGTCAACAATGAAAAAAGGGTACGGTGCAAACCGTACCCTTTGATGACTTTTTTATTATAATGCGCTTACGATAGCCTGAGTGTCTCTTGCAATAACAAGCTCTTCGTTTGTGGGAAGAACAAAAACCTTAACCTTTGAGTCTGCGGTTGAGATTTCGCCTTCCTTGCCTCTTCTCATAATCTCGTTTGCTTCAGCATCAAGCTTAATGCCGAGGTAGCTGAGGTTGTTACAAACATCTGCACGAAGGTCGATTGTATTTTCACCGATACCGCCTGTGAATACGATTGCATCAACACCGTCCATAGCTGCAACATAGCTGCCGATAAGCTTTCTTACCTGATATTTCTGGATCCTTCTTGCAAGGTGTGCTCTTTCGTTGCCGTTTGCTTCTGCAGCTGAGACGTCGCTGTCGTCACTGCCTAGGCCCGAAACACCGAGAACACCTGACTTCTTATTGAGAATCTTATCTGTTGTGTCTGCATCCCAGCCTTCCTTCTGCTGAAGATAGGTAACAACTGAGGGGTCGATAGCGCCGCAACGTGTACCCATAATGAAGCCGTCAAGGGGAGTAAGACCCATGCTTGTGTCAATGCACTTGCCGCCCTTGACCGCTGTGATTGATGAACCGTTGCCAAGGTGGCAGGTAACAATCTTGAGGTCCTTGATGTCCTTGCCCATAACTTCTGCACAACGAGCGCTTACGAAACGGTGTGATGTACCGTGGAAGCCGTAGCGGCGGATATGGTACTTCTCATAGTATTCATAAGGAATGGGGAACATATATGCCTCGGGAGGCATTGTTGAATGGAATGCGTTGTCGAATACTGCAACCTGGGGGAAGTCCTTGCCGAAAACATCGGTGCAGGCTTCAATACCCTGAATGTGTGCGGGGTTGTGAAGAGGAGCAAGGTCGCAAAGTTCACGGATACCTGCCACAACTTCATCTGTAACAAGAACGCTTTCGTTGAAGAGGGCGCCGCCCTGAACAACTCTGTGGCCGACAGCTGCGATTTCGCTCATATCATCAATAACCTTGCAATCACCTTCTGTGAGTACCTTTTTAACCTCAAGGAAAGCGGTTGTGTGGTTGGGGAATGCAACCTCATATTCAAACTTACGTCCGTCAGCGGTTGAGCCGCCGATTTTGCCGTCAACAGCGATTCTTTCGCAGTTGCCCTTTGCAATCATTGTTTCGGTTTCCATATCAAAAAGCTGATACTTAAGTGAGGAACTGCCGCAGTTGATTACAAGAATTTTCATACTGTATCACTCCAAATTTTAAACTTTTGCTTGATAAAAGCACTTAACTGTTATATTATATTACCAAAAGAGGAAAAATGCAAGACTATATTTTCACTTAAATACAAGGAGAAAAGATGAAAGTTGTTGGTATTATAGCCGAATATAATCCGTTTCATAACGGTCACGCTTTGCTGATTGAAAAGGCAAGGCTCGGCGGAGCCACGCATGTTGTTGCCGTAATGAGCGGAAATTATGTGCAAAGGGGAGAGCCGGCAATTTTTCCTCACGGAGTAAGAACAAAAGCAGCACTTGAGTGCGGTGCAGACCTCGTTTTGCAGCTCCCTTGCGTTTATGCGGTTTCGGGAGCGCAGCGCTTTGCACGTGCGGGAGCTGAAATTCTGGATGCTCTCGGATGCGTGGATGAGCTTGTTTTCGGAAGTGAATGCGGAGATATAAATGAAATTATTTCCGCATCCGATGCCGTTTATTCCGATAAAATAAAATCTGAATTGAAATCCGAACTTGAAAAAGGTGTTTCATTTGCTGCTGCAAGAGAAAATGCGTTGAGAAAAATCAACGAAAAAGCGGCAGATATAATCAGGCATCCAAATAATATTCTCGGAGTTGAATACGTTGCGGCACTCAAGACGCTGAACAGCAGAATAGTTCCCGTTACTTATCCGAGAGAGGGTGTGTCACACGACGCCGACGGCTCGGAGTCATCAATTGCTTCCGCATCTTATATAAGAAAACTGATTAAGGAAAACCGTAAATGGACGGAATTGGTGCCGCCAAAAGCGGGACAGTTATTCAAGGAGTCGCTGGATAAGGGTGAAGCTTTGACTGATATATCAAAGCTTGAAAATGCCGTTCTTTATAAGCTCAGGACTGCAAGTGCACAGGAGTTTGCGGATTTACCTGATATCAGCGAGGGTATAGAAAACAGAATTGCGAATGCCGCACAGAGAGCGGTCAGCCTTGATGAGGTCTACGATATCGCCAAAACCAAGAGATATTCGCACGCAAGAATAAGAAGAATTGTTATGAATGCCTTTCTGGGAATAACTGCTTCGGATGCTGAAAAATCGGTGCCGTATATAAGAGTTACGGGCTTTAACGGTGAGGGCGCGAAGCTTCTCCGTAACGTAAAAGGAGAAACAAAATTGCCTGTTATAACCAAAGCGGCTGACATTTCCTGCCTTAACGATGATGCAAAAAGAGTGTTTGGAATCGAGTGCAGAGCGGGGGATTTGTATTCTCTTTGCCTTAATGAAACCCGTCCGTGCGGTGCAGAAAAAACCTTTATTCCCGTCAATATTAAATGAAAAAATATATATTATAAACTAAAACTGTTGTGTTTTGCGTGATTGCAGGCACGACAGTTTTTTGTTGTCAAATTGAACAAATCTGATAAAAATATGCACAAAAAGGAACTGAAAATTATTTAAAATTTCGTATGAGTGCACAAAATAATTTTTTACCAAAAATATTTTTAAATTTTTATTGACAAATAAATAATATCGTGTATAATATTGTTTCGCATCTTAAAATGGAATTTAATGCCCTATAATTTGCGCGTATTTTGCGTGTAATATTATAAAATATAAGCGAATTCGGGCGTGGTTCCGAGACTAAAAAATCAGTTTTCCTACAGGGATGGAAGATTCAGAGAAACGGAGTGATGAGCTAAATGCTTAAAGTGAATCCCGTTAAACGAGGAAGCAGTGAACGTATGAGCTTCGGAAAGATTCGTGAGGTTATGGATATGCCCAACCTTATCGAAATCCAGAAGGCATCATACCAGTGGTTCATTGAGACAGGTCTCAAGGAAGTTTTCCGTGATATGGCGGATATTACCGACTACACGGGCAACTGGATCCTGAGCTTTGTCGATTACCGTATGGACGATAAGCCCAAGTATACGGTACGTGAATGCAAGGAGCGTGACGCAACATATGCTGCACCCATGAGAGTGACTGTCCGCCTTCAGAACAAGGAGACAGGCATCATCAAGGAGTCGGAAGTGTTTATGGGCGATTTCCCCATTATGACCGACAGCGGCACATTTGTTATCAACGGCGCAGAACGTGTTATCGTTTCGCAGCTTGTCCGTTCTCCCGGTGTTTACTACGGAATGACCCACGACAAGACAGGTATCGAGCTTTACACAAGCACCATTAACCCCAACAGAGGTGCATGGCTTGAATACGAAACCGACGCAAACGACATTTTCTATGTCCGCATCGATAAGAACCGCAAAATCTACATCACGGCGTTCATCCGTGCTCTCGGTCTGAGCTCAAACGATGATATCCGCCGTTTCTTCGGTGAAGACAACAAGCTTGAAGCAACGATGGAAAAGGATGAGACCAAGAATACCGAGGAAGCCCTTATGGAAGTTTTCAAAAAGCTTCGTCCGGGTGAACCTGTTACTCTTGAATCCGCCCAGCAGCATATTGACAATCTTTTCTTCGATCCCCACAGGTACGACATTTCCCGTGTAGGCAGATATAAATACAACAAGAAGCTTTCAATGCTCAACAGACTTCCCGGCTGCAAGGTTGCACAGCCTGTTATTTCAGAATACACAGGCGAGCTTCTCGCTGAACCCGGCGAAATCATAACAAAGCAGAAGGCTCTCGAAATTGAGCAGGCAGGCGTTATGAAGGTTGTTGTTGCCTGCGAAGACGGCAGCGAGCTTTTCGTTATCTCAAACGGAATGGTCGATGCACTTGCTCTTCTTCCCGATTCAATCAGCAAGGAAGAGCTTGACGAAATCAGCATTAACGAGAAGGTTCGTTATTCCGTGCTTCACGAAATCGTTGAGAAGTGCGGCGACGATAAAGATGCCCTTCTTGCAGAAATGAAAGAGCGTTGCGATGACCTTATTCCCAAGCACATCATCGTTGACGATATCTTCGCATCAGTTAACTATGTCAACTGTCTCACAAAGCGTGTCGGAACAGTTGATGATATAGACCATCTCGGCAACAGACGTATCCGCTCTGTCGGTGAACTTCTTCAGAATCAGTTCAGAATCGGTCTTGCCAGAATGGAAAGAGTTGTCCGTGAAAGAATGGCAATTCAGGCACAGGAAGAGGATGACAAAATCACTCCTCAGTCTCTCATCAATATCCGCCCCGTAATGGTGGCAATCAGAGAGTTCTTCGGTTCCTCGCCTCTGTCACAGTTCATGGACCAGACAAACCCCCTTGCAGAACTTACACATAAGAGACGTCTTTCGGCTCTCGGTCCCGGCGGTCTTTCACGAGACAGAGCAGGTTTCGAAGTTCGAGATGTTCACTATTCACACTACGGCAGAATGTGTCCCATCGAGACTCCTGAAGGACCGAATATCGGTCTTATATCGTATCTCGCAACATTCGCAAGAATCAACGAGTACGGCTTCATTGAAGCTCCTTACAGAAAGATTGACAAGGAGACCGGCGCTGTTCTTGATGAAGTTGAGTATATGACTGCCGATATGGAAGACGAGTTCATCGTTGCACAGGGTAACGAAGCTCTCGACGAAAACAACCGTTTCGTAAGAAGCAAGATTACCGCAAGACACAGAGACGAGTTCATTGAAATCGACAACACCAAGGTTGACTATATGGACGTTTCGCCCAAGATGGTTGTTTCTGTTGCTACAGCAATGATTCCCTTCCTTGAGAACGATGACGCAAACCGTGCACTCATGGGTTCAAACATGCAGCGCCAGGCAGTTCCCCTTCTCAAAACAAGCGCTCCCATCGTTGGTACTGGTATGGAATACAAGGCTGCTGTTGACTCGGGCGTAACAGTCCTTGCAAAAGCAGGCGGTATTGTTACCAAGGTAAGCGCAGATGCAATCACAATCAAGGAAGATGACGGCTTCTCACGTTATTATGAACTTATCAAGTTCCTTCGCTCCAACCAGGGCACCTGCATCAACCAGAGACCCATCGTTGACGTAGGCGACAGAGTTGAAAAAGGCGATGTTATCGCTGACGGTCCCGCAACTGACCACGGCGAAATCAGCCTTGGTAAGAACGCTCTTATCGGCTTTATGACCTGGGAAGGTTATAACTACGAAGATGCTGTTCTTGTTAACGAAAAAATTGTCCGTGACGATGTTTACACATCAGTTCACATTGAAGAATATGAGACCGAAGCAAGAGACACCAAGCTCGGTCCCGAAGAAATTACAAGAGACATCCCCAACGTCGGTGAGGATGCACTCGCAAACCTCGACGACAGAGGTATTATCCGCATCGGTGCCGAGGTTCACTCGGGAGATATTCTTGTCGGTAAGGTAACACCCAAGGGTGAAACAGAGCTTACCGCAGAAGAAAGACTCCTCCGCGCAATCTTCGGCGAAAAGGCTAAGGAAGTAAGAGACACTTCGCTTAAAGTTCCTCACGGTGAATACGGCGTTGTTGTTAATGTTGAAGTGTTCACAAGAGAAAACAGCGACGAGCTTTCACCCGGAGTTAACAAAGTTGTCCGTTGCTACATCGCTCAGAAGCGTAAGCTTTCTGTCGGTGACAAGATGGCTGGCCGTCACGGTAATAAGGGTGTTGTTTCAAGAATTCTTCCCCAGGAAGATATGCCCTTCCTTCCCGACGGTACTCCTCTTGATATCGTTCTTAACCCCCTCGGCGTTCCCTCACGTATGAACATCGGTCAGGTTCTTGAAGTTCATCTCGGCTTTGCCGCAAGAGCACTCGGATACAAGATGATGACTCCCGTATTCGACGGTGCACACGAAGAAGACATCAGAGATGCATTTATGGAAGCTAACCGTATTGCAATGGAAGACGCAAAGAAGCAGGCTGAAGAAAAGGGTGTTGAATTTGATCCCTCAACAGTTCCTCAGCTCAGCCTTGACTGTAAGTCAATCCTTACAGACGGACGTACAGGCAGAAGATTTGATAATCCCGTAACCGTAGGTGTTATGTATTATCTCAAGCTCCATCATCTTGTTGACGATAAGATTCACGCACGTTCAACAGGTCCCTACTCACTTGTTACTCAGCAGCCCCTTGGCGGTAAAGCTCAGTTCGGCGGTCAGAGATTCGGTGAAATGGAAGTTTGGGCTCTTGAAGCTTACGGCGCAGCATACACTCTTCAGGAAATTCTTACCGTTAAGTCTGACGACGTTGTAGGACGTGTAAAGACCTACGAATCAATCGTCAAGGGTCAGAATGTTCCCACCCCCGGTATCCCCGAGTCATTCAAGGTTCTTATCAAAGAACTTCAGTCACTTGCACTTGATATCAAGGTGCTTGACGAAAACGATGAAGAAATTGACCTTCGTCA
Source organism: Acutalibacteraceae bacterium (assembly GCA_045637305.1). Classification (GTDB taxonomy): domain Bacteria; phylum Bacillota; class Clostridia; order Oscillospirales; family Acutalibacteraceae; genus CAG-177. The sequence continues at coordinate 5,825 of JAZTZD010000071.1, read as the reverse complement.
GTCGTTTGATAACGACGATATCGGTTTCGCTTCCGATGACAAGACCTTCCAGAACGTAAATGACGTTGAAGGCAGCGATTCATTTATGATTGATGAAGAAAGCGAAGCAAATGACATCTTCATCAGAGAAGATTCCGATGTCAGCGGTGAAATCTTTGAAGATTTCGGCGATGATGACTTCGGCGCAGAAGATTACGGTCTTGATTTTGGAAGCTCAGAGGACGATTATGACTAATCGCCGTTTTTCCAAGAGACAATTAACGGAAAGGGGCATCGTTTGATGGAAAACATTGAATCCAACAGCAATCTTACATTTGAATCAATAAAAATCGGCCTCGCTTCGCCTGAACAGATTATTGCCTGGGCAGGCGGCGAAAACGGCGAGGTCAAAAAGCCCGAAACTATAAACTACAGAACACTCAAGCCTGAAAAGGACGGTCTTTTCTGCGAAAAGATTTTCGGACCACAGAAGGACTGGGAGTGCCATTGCGGTAAATATAAAAGAATCCGCTATAAGGGTAAGGTCTGTGAGCGCTGCGGCGTTGAAATCACAAGAGCTAAGGTACGCCGTGAAAGAATGGGCTATATCAAGCTTGCAGCACCCGTATCCCACATCTGGTATTTCAAGGGTATTCCCTCAAGAATGGGTCTTATCCTTGATATATCACCCAGAGACCTTGAAAAGGTTCTCTATTTTGCAAAGCACATAGTTATCGATCCCGGTGATACTCCTCTTGAGAAATGCCAGACTCTTGATGAGAAGGATTATGAAGAGTATCGTCTCAGATACGAAGATGATTTCAGAGCAGGAATGGGCGCTGAAGCAATCAAGGAGCTTCTTGCTGAAATCGACCTTGAAGCACTCTCCGTTGAACTTAAGGATGAGATGGAAAGCGCAGCAGGTCAGAAGAAGGCAAAAATCCTCAAGAGACTTGAGGTTGTTGAAGCTTTCAGACAGTCGGGCAACAGACCCGAATGGATGATTCTTGATGTTGTTCCCGTAATTCCTCCCGAGCTTCGTCCCATGGTTCAGCTTGAAGGCGGCAGATTCGCAACTTCCGACCTCAACGACCTTTACAGACGTGTTATCAACAGAAATAACCGTCTTGCAAAGCTTATGGAACTCGGCTCACCTGACATCATCATCAGAAACGAAAAGAGAATGCTTCAGGAAGCTGTTGACGCACTTATCGATAACGGCAGAAGAGGCAGACCTGTAACAGGTCCCAATAACAGAGCACTTAAGTCACTTTCAGATATGCTTAAGGGTAAGCAGGGTCGATTCAGACAGAACCTTCTCGGTAAGCGTGTTGACTACTCAGGCCGTTCGGTTATCGTTGTCGGTCCCGAACTCAAGCTTTATCAGTGCGGTCTTCCCAAGGAGATGGCTCTCGAACTCTTCAAGCCCTTTGTTATGAAGAGACTTGTTGAAACAGAGGTTGCAGGCAACGTTAAGTCGGCACGTAAGATGGTTGAACGCTCGAATCCCGCAGTATGGGACGCACTCGAGGTTGTTATCAAGGACCATCCCGTTATGCTTAACCGTGCTCCCACACTTCACAGACTCGGTATTCAGGCATTTGAACCCGTTCTTGTTGAAGGCAGAGCAATCAGACTTCATCCTCTTGTTTGTACAGCTTTCAACGCTGACTTCGACGGCGACCAGATGGCTGTTCACGTTCCTCTTTCGGCTGAAGCACAGGCTGAAGCAAGATTCCTTATGCTTGCTGCAAACAACCTTCTCAAGCCCTCAGACGGACGTCCCGTTGCAGTTCCCTCACAGGATATGATCCTCGGTTCTTATTATCTTACAATCGTAAATAATAATAACCCCGCAAACTCCGATTATAATCCCGAAGATCCGTTTGAACCCGGTGCACCCGTAGAGTTCATCGATGAAAACGGTGACAAACATTATATATATAAGACCTTCAACAGTGTTAATGAGGCTATGATGGCTTATGATGAGGGCGATATCGGTCTTCACGTAAACATCAGAATCCGTATGACAAAAGAATTTGAAGGCAAGACAGTTACAAAGCTTGTAACAACAACTCTCGGTAAGCTTATCTTCAATAATCCCGTTCCTCAGGATCTCGGATTTATTGACAGAACAGACCCCGAAAACATCTTCACACCCGAAGTTGACGTACTTGTTAACAAAAAGATGCTCGGCAAGATTGTTGACCGTTGTATCAAGGTTCACGGTACAGCTGTTGCCGCAGATGTTCTTGATAAAATCAAGGCTCAGGGTTATAAGTATTCAACACTCAGCGGTATCACCGTTGCAGTTATCGATGCTACAATTCCTCCCAAGAAGAAGGAATTGCTTGCTCAGGCAGAGGCTAAGGTTGCTGAAATCACCAAGAGCTATGAAAGAGGCTTCATGACAAACGATGACCGTTCAGAAGCAGTCATCAAGGCTTGGGATATCTGTAACAAGGAAGTTGCTTCCGAGCTTAAGAAGAACTTCAACAGATTCAACCCCATCAATATGATGCTTGACTCCGGTGCCCGTGGTAACGATTCACAGCTCCGTCAGCTTGCAGGTATGCGTGGTCTTATCGCAAACACAGCAGGTAAAACAATCGAAGTTCCCATCAAGGCTAACTACCGTGAGGGACTTAACATTTCAGAATATTTCATTTCTTCGCGTGGTGCGCGTAAAGGTCTTGCCGATACCGCTCTTCGTACTGCTGACTCGGGTTACCTTACCCGCCGTCTTGTTGACGTTTCGCAGGACGTTATTATCCGTGAAGAAGACTGCCATTGCACAGACGGTATCAATGTTTATGATATTTATGACGGCGATCCCAAGTTCGGCGGCAGAAAGATTGTAGGTCTTGCAGAAAGACTTACAGGCAGATTCCTTCTTGAAGATTACGTTGACCCCGCAACGGGTGAACTTCTTGCAAGCAAGGATGTAATGATTACAGATTCCGTTGCAGAAAAGGTTGCAGCAAGTGTTCAGAGAGAAACAGACAAGAAGATTGCCGCAGGCGAGCTTCCTGAGGGCAGCAGAGCACAGATCAAGATTCGCTCACTTCTTTCATGTTCATCGGAGCACGGTGTATGTATCAAGTGCTACGGCGCAAACCTTGCAACAGGCGACCCCGTTACCGTTGGTGAAGCAGTAGGTATTATCGCTGCTCAGTCAATCGGTGAACCCGGTACACAGCTTACAATGAGAACGTTCCACACAGGTGGTGCGGCTGACCAGTCCGATATCACAACCGGTCTTCCCAGAATTGAAGAGCTCTTTGAGGCAAGAAAGCCCAAGATGCTCGCAATTATGAGTGAGATCGAAGGTGACGTTTCATTCCGCGAAATCAAGAAGAGCCAGCACGTTATCGTAACAGGTGCGGACGGCGACGAGAGAGCATATCTGATTCCTTACGGATTCCGTCTTAAGGTTCAGGAAGGTCAGCACATTCCCAAGGGCGCACAGCTCACAGAAGGTGCTCAGAGTCCTGCTGATATCCTTGCAATTCTCGGCGTTGAGGCTGTTCATGATTACCTTATCAGAGAAGTACAGAGAACCTACCGTATGCAGGGTGTTGATATCAACGATAAGCATATCGAGGTTATCGTACGTCAGATGATGAGAAAGGTAAGAGTATCAGAACCCGGTAATTCAAGATTCCTTCCCGGAATTGTTGTTGATAAGATTGAGCTTCGCGAAGAAAACGAAAGAATTATCCGTGAAGCAGCAGAAAAAGGTGTTGAACCCAAGCTTGCAGAGGCAGTTCCCACTCTTATGGGTATCACCAAGGCTTCTCTTGCAACAGATTCATTCCTTTCGGCAGCATCATTCCAGGAAACAACAAGAGTTCTTACCGATGCGGCAATCAAGGGCAAGACCGATCCTCTTATCGGTCTCAAGGAGAATGTAATCATCGGTAAACTCCTTCCCTCAGGCACAGGTATGAAGTGCTACAGCAATGTTGAAGTATATGCAACAGAAAAGTTCGGTAATATTGCCGAAAATGCTGAGTAAATTTTGTAGAAAGTGTTGACAAACAGGGATACCCTGTGATACAATCTTTAATTGTGGTGTCAGGAACCCTGCGCTTTTTGCAGGGTTCATAACACGATATAAAATTTCAGAGAAAGGAGAGAGTACATTTGCCTACCTTTAATCAGCTTGTTCGTAACGGTAGAGAAACACTTGTAAAGAAGCCCAAGGCTCCCGCACTTCTTAAGGGTCTTAACTCAAAGAAGAATGTTGTTACAGACCAGGAATCACCCCAGAAGCGTGGCGTTTGCACCGCTGTTAAGACTGCAACACCCAAGAAGCCCAACTCAGCACTTCGTAAGATTGCCAGAGTTCGTCTTACAAACGGTATTGAAGTTTCAGCTTACATCCCCGGTGTTGGCCATAACCTTCAGGAGCACTCCGTAGTGCTTATCCGCGGCGGGCGTGTTAAGGACCTTCCCGGTGTTCGTTACCATATCATCCGCGGTACACTCGATACACAGGGTGTTAACGGCAGAATGCAGAGCCGTTCAAAGTATGGCGCAAAGCGTCCTAAGGCAGCAAAGAAATAATTTGCAGCTAACCAATTAACCGGACAAATCTTCTTGCAGGCGAAAAGCAGAATGCTTTTTCGACCAATGTAAGAGCTTATTATATATATAGTATGCTTCTGCGTTGGCGCCACGGGAATTTGTCACTCGAGTACCTATGATATCATTATATTTATGAAGGAGGGAAGTAAAGTGCCAAGAAGAGGCAATATAGCAAAACGTGAGGTTTTGCCTGATCCGCTTTACAACTCAAAACTTGTCACTCGACTTATCAACAACGTTATGTATGATGGTAAGAAGGGTGTAGCTCAGAAGATCGTATACGATGCTTTTCACATCATCAAAGAAAAGACAGGCAAGGAGCCCCTTGAGGTTTTCGAGGCAGCAATGGAAAATGTTATGCCCGTTCTCGAAGTTAAGGCTCGCCGTGTAGGTGGTGCAACCTATCAGGTTCCCATGGAAGTTCGTCCCGAAAGAAGACAGACACTCGGTCTTCGCTGGATAACTCTTTACAGCCGTCAGCGTTCAGAAAGAACAATGAAGGAAAGACTTGCTAACGAAATCATGGATGCAGTTAACTCAACAGGTTCAGCATTCAAGAAGCGTGAAGATACTCATAAGATGGCTGAAGCTAACAAGGCTTTCGCACACTTCAGATGGTAATCTTACCGCAACCACACTATATTTTATTGAAATTATTCGGAGGTTTTTATGCCAAGACAGGTATCTCTTGAGATGACCAGAAACATTGGTATTATGGCTCACATTGACGCCGGCAAAACAACCACCTCAGAGCGAATCCTGTTCTATACAGGTAAGACTCATAAAATAGGCGAAACACACGATGGTGCTGCAACAATGGACTGGATGCAGCAGGAGCAGGAGCGTGGTATTACAATCACATCCGCTGCTACCACCTGTTTCTGGAAGGACCACCGTGTAAACATCATTGACACCCCGGGTCACGTTGACTTCACAGTTGAAGTTGAGCGTTCACTCAGAGTTCTTGATGGTTCCGTTACGGTTCTTTGTGCTAAGGGCGGCGTTGAGCCCCAGTCTGAAACCGTTTGGAGACAGGCTGACAAATATCAGGTTCCGCGTATGGCATATGTAAACAAAATGGATATTATGGGTGCAGATTTCTATAATGTTGTATCTATGATGAAATCCAGATTACAGTGTAACGCTGTTCCGATTCAGCTTCCTATCGGTGCTGAAGATACTTTCAAAGGAATTATCGACCTTGTTGAAATGAAAGCCGATATCTACTATGATGATATGGGTAAAGACATGAGAGA
>JAZTZD010000070.1:0-63412 GCA_045637305.1 Acutalibacteraceae bacterium | reverse complement strand
CTATCTGTTCATCAATTTCAGCAGCTGAGTTTTCGCTGTCACCCATATCGCCGCTGAGTCTTTCGATTGTCTGATTGTTATGTTCAATGGTGTTCTTTTCAACGGCAATTTTACCGTCGATAACCGCCGCGTGTTCTTCTCCGACAGAAATCATTCTGCGAAGATTTTCAATTTCAACGGTTATGTCCTGACTCTCCTTGATGGCATCCTCCATCTGAGTAATAAGCTCAACAAGCTCGTTTTCCGTCTGCTCATACTGAGACGATGCAACGGCAAGCTTGTGCTCCTGCTCACGCAGTCCGTTCTTCGATTTTTCAATCGTATGAAGCCACAGACCGATTTCAAGAGTCTTCTTCTCATCGGAAAGAGCAAGGAATTTCTGCGCTTTTTCGCTCTGCGTTTTAAGGGGTCCTATTCTTGACTCCAATTCGGCAAGAATATCTCTCAAACGGACAAGATTTTCCTCCGCCTGGTCAAGTCTGCGGTTTGCATCTGCCCTGCGGTAACGGAAATGTGAAATTCCCGCCGCCTCTTCAAGCATATCTCTTCTCTGGGTTGAACGTGCCGACACCAAATCGGCAATTCTGCCCTGACCGACCATCGAATAACCGTCTCTGCCCAGACCCGTATCCATAAACAGCTCGTGAATGTCACGCAGTCTGCAGGTTTCGCCGTTAATCTGATATTCACTCTCGCCCGAGCGATAGTAACGGCGGGTTACGGCAACCTCATCCTTATCGCTGTTGAGTCCCCTGTCAGAGTTATCAAGGCGCAGAGTAACCTCGGCATAACCCAGAGGCTTTCTCTGGCTTGTGCCGCCGAAAATAACATCTTCCATTTTTGAGCCTCGCAGAGTCTTGGTTGACTGCTCACCCAATACCCAGCGCACACCGTCGGAAATGTTGCTTTTTCCCGAGCCGTTCGGTCCGACAACGGCGGTTATGCCTCTGCCGAATTCAAGCACGGTTTTATCGGGAAAGGACTTGAAGCCCTGCATTTCAAGTGCTTTTAATATCATTCGATTACCTCTATCTCAATCTCACCCTTTTGCAGACTGTCTTTGCCGACAACCCTGCATTCATAGCCCGCCTTCGCAAGCCTTATGAGATTTTGTTTTTTCTGACCTGTCATTTTGGATATTTCCCTGCCGTTTACGGAAATGACATAGCTGCCTTTTCCGAGTTTTTCAAGCTCTCCGAGCGCAGTATTATAATAAATTCTGCCCTCGCAAAGCTCACGGAGCGCAGGATGATATGCGCCGCCCACAAAGCCTTCGTCAACTCCGCCGCCCGAATGCAGACCGACTCTGATGACCTTTATTCCCGCATTCTCAAACATCGGGATAAGCTTTGCGCAAAGCTCAACGGTTTCCTCGATTCCCGCGGGCACAAATTCTCCGCTTTTCATCAGCTCGTAAAGTCTTGTCCCTTTTAACACAACGGTCGGATAAATTCTGACCGTGTCGGGTGCGAGACGGATGATTTTTTCCGCGGTTTCAATGCTGTCGGCATCAGCCGAGCCGTAAAGACCCGTCATCATCTGCAGACCCGTTTCAAATCCGTATTCCTTAAGCATTCTGCAGGCGTCCTCAACCTGCTTTGCGGTGTGTCCCCTCTCGTTCATCTCAAGCACTCTGTCATCAAGACTCTGCGCGCCGAGTTCAACGGCGGTGACGCCGAATTTCTTAAGAATATCGCAGATTTCACGGTCAATTCCGTCAGGTCTCGTTGAAATTCGGATTCCTTTAAAAATCCCCTTTTCAACATAGCCGTAAGCCGCTTCGAGAAGAGAAAGCATATATTCTCTTTCAACCATCGTGAAGCTTCCGCCGAAAAACGCAATTTCTCCGCCCGCCGCCTCACTTTGCGTGAGCGAGTCAACCGCCGTTTTCACGGCATCGTGAACATCCTTTGCCGAAATATCATTTTGGCTGCCCGAAATACTCCGCTGATTGCAAAAGGAACACATATGCGGACAGCCTTTATGTACAACAAAAAGTGCAACATTTATATGTTTCATTTTATTCCCATAAGAGCAAGCGCTTCCTTTGCCGCCTGCTGCTCTGCAAGTTTTTTGCTTCTTCCCTTGCCCGTTCCGATGACATTGCTGTTGAGATGCACCTCAACGGTGAATGTCTTTGCGTGGTCGGGACCCGAAGAATCAATCACAACATATTCAATATGCTCCTCACGGTTACGCTGGATAACCTCCTGAAGCATTGTTTTGTAGTCTTTCTCTTTTTCAAGCTCATCGTGTCTTGCAACGAAACGAAGCGCAAGCTTTTCAGCCACTTCAAATCCGCCGTCAAGATAAACCGCCGCAAGCACCGCCTCAAACGCATCGGCAAGAATCGAGGGACGCTCATCGCCTCTCATACGCTTCTCACCTTTACCGAGATAAAGTGCGGGACCGATTTCAAGCTCTTTTGCAAACAGACAGAGTGCGGTTTCGCACACTCTTGCCGCCCTGTGCTTCGTCAGCTCACCCTCGGGCAAATCGTAATTCTGGAAAAAATGCTTTGCGGAAACAAAACCCAGAACCGAATCGCCGAGAAATTCCAGTCTTTCGTTGCAAACGGCTCCCGCACCCTGCTCATTCGCATATGAAGAATGCGTGAGAGCAGTCTGCAGCAGAGAAATATCCTTGAATTCATAGCCGAGATTTTTCTGCAGCTTTTCAAGATTTCCGTCCATAAAAATTTATCGTCCTTTCAGGATTCCGCTATCCTTTCGGCAAGCTCGCCGACTGTTATGTCGCCGATTTCTTCGCCGAGTTCAACTTCAAATTCACTTTCGACAGCCTGAACAAGTTCTTTGAGTTCAAACTCGTCATCAACAAGACTGCCTACCGATGTTTTTTCCTCAACATTTTCAATGTCGAGCGCTTCACAGATAAGAGCAATAAGATTTTCAAGTATCACAAAAATACCTCCGTTGTGTCAATTCGGAATGCGTAATTCGGAATTAAACGTCTCATTTAACCAAGATATTTTTTTAAATCCTCAAGGCCTCTTTCGGAAAGAGCCTCATATCTTTGCTTTTTATCCTTTATTTTTACGTCAAGGGGCGGCAAGAGTCCGAAGCTTGCGCCCATAGGCTGAAAATTCTTTACGCTTTCGTCGCTGATATAGCGTGCAAGCGCACCCGTCATTGTAAGCTCTGACGGAAGAAAGATTTCCTTGCCCAGAATTTTATTTGCCATATTTATGCCTGCAAGAATTCCCGATGCCGCGGATTCCATATAACCTTCAACACCCGTTATCTGACCCGCAAAATAAAGTCCTTCTCTGTCTCTGAAGCCGAAATCGCTTCCGAGCAGGCGGGGGGAGTCGATAAAAGTGTTGCGGTGCATAACGCCGTAGCGCACGAATTCCGCATTTCTCAGCGCGGGTATCATCGAGAAGACTCTTTTCTGCTCGCCGAATTTCAGATTTGTCTGAAAACCGACAAGATTATACATTGTGCCCGCGGTGTTTTCCTTGCGAAGCTGAAGATTTGCCCAGGGTCTGTGTCCCGTTCTGGGATTGACAAGACCCGCAGGCTTCATCGGTCCGAATCGGATTGTGTCGTGACCTCTCGACGCCATAACCTCAATGGGCATACAGCCTTCATAGACTCCCTTTTTCTTGTCGAATTCGTGAGTCGGGGCACTTTCCGCATTGATTAAAGCCTCATAAAACACTTCATATTCTTCTTTATTCATCGGGCAGTTGATATAATCGTCGGGCTCGCCTCTGTCATATCTCGACTGCATAAACGCATTTTCCAAATCGATGCTTTCCGCCGTCACAATGGGCGCAGCCGCATCGAAAAAGCTGAGATTTCCGCCGCAGATTGCGGCTATTTTCTCTGAAATTCCGTCAGAAGCAAGCGGACCCGCCGCAATGATAACGTTTCCGTCGGGAATTTCGGTGATTTCTTCTCTGATCAGAGTTATTTCCTTGCGTGAAAGAATTTTTTCGGTTACGAGTGCGGAAAATTTGTCTCTGTCAACCGCAAGCGCACCGCCCGCTGGGACAGCCGTTGCCTTTGCGCATTCAACGCAGAGCGAACCCATAAGCTCCATTTCCGCCTTGAGCATACCCGCCGCACAGCCAAGGCGCATTGCCTTGAAAGAGTTTGAGCAGACAAGCTCCGCAAGACCCTGTGAGGAATGGGCGGGGGAGTATCTGACAGGTTTCATCTCATAAAGCTCAACCTCAATGCCTCTGTTTGCAAGCTGCCACGCCGCTTCAACGCCCGCAAAGCCTCCGCCGATTACTTTGACCTTATTCATCATTCTTTTTCCTTCTTGATGCCGCCTTTTCGTAGCCGCAGTCCTTTGCCATACAAACAAGCTTGCCTGTTTTCTTTTTGAAAAGAGGCTTGCCGCATTCGGGACAGTCTTCGCCTGCGGGGGCATCCCAGCTCATAAAGTTACACTTGGGCCAGTTGCCGCAGCCGTAGAATACGTGACCCTTCTTCGACTTTCTTTCGATTATCTCGCCGCCGCATTCGGGACATCTTGCACCCGTGTTGACAATAAGCGGCTTCGCATTCTTACACTCGGGATAACCGGGGCAGGCAAGGAATCTGCCGTATCTGCCCGTCTTTATAACCATCATTCTTCCGCACTTGTCGCAGGGAATGTCGGTTGTGTCTTCTTCAAGCTGAATTTTGACATTCTTCATTTCAGCCTTTGCTTTTTCAAGGTTCTTTTCAAGGTCGTTATAGAATTCCTCAAGCATTCCGATATAATCGGATTCGCCGCTTCCGACCTTATCAAGGGTTGTTTCCATCTGCGCGGTGAATTTGGTGTTGACTATTCTGGGGAATTTGTCCTTGAGAAGGCTTGTTGTTGCGCCGCCCAGCTCTGTGGGAACAAGCTGCTTTGCCTTTCTCTGCACATAGCCTCTCTTGATGATTGTTGAAAGGATTGTTGCATATGTGCTGGGTCTGCCGACGCCGTTTTCTTCAAGTTCTTTAATAAGAGAAGCTTCAGTGTAGCGTGCGGGAGGCTGAGTGAAATGCTGATTTGAGTTAAGCTCTCTGCATTTGAGCTTTTCGCCCGCCTTGAATTCGGGAAGAACACCCTTTTCGTTTTCTTCCTCGGGAAGCTCGTAAAGTCTTGTGAAGCCGTCGAACTTGATTGAATAGCCTGCCGCTGTAAACAGACAGAATTCCTTTTCATTGCCGTCCTTTGCTGCAACGATTTCAGCCTTTACGGTGTTCTGCACACAGCTTGCCATAAGGCTCGCCATAAAGCGCATCCAGATAAGATTATAAAGCTTATACTGGTCGCTTGTGAGACTGCCTTTTACCATTGCGGGAGTGAGCGAGGGGGTTGAAGGTCTGATTGCTTCGTGACCGTCCTGCGCATTGGCTCTCGATTTATAATATACGGGCTTTTCGGGTAAATATTCTTTGCCGTAGGTATTTGCTATAAAATCCGAAGCGGCGGCTCTTGCCTCCTCTGAAATACGCAGTGAGTCGGTTCTCATATAGGTGATAAGACCCATTGTGCCCACGCCCTTGACGTTGACACCTTCATAAAGCTCCTGTGCGGCACGCATTGTTCTTTCCGCCTGGAAGCCGAGCTTTCTCGAAGCCTCCTGCTGGAGTGTTGAGGTGATAAACGGGGGAGCGGGGTTCTTTTTTCTTGAGCCTTTCTTTACGGATTTGACTTCATAGTCCGCACCGTCAAGGCGGTCAAGATATTTCTGCGCCTGTGCGCCGTCGCAAATCTTGATTTTTCCGTTTTCGTCCGAATAAAGAGTTGCGGTGAATGTTCTTCTCTGCGAGGTTGCAAGCTTTGCATCGATTACCCAGTATTCTTCGGGAATGAACGCGTTGATTTCGTTTTCACGGTCAACGATAAGTCTTACGGCAACGCTTTGGACTCTGCCCGCGGAAAGACCTCTTCTGATTTTCTGCGAAACGAACGGACTCAGGCGGTAACCCACAAGGCGGTCAAGAATTCTTCTTGCCTGCTGTGCGTTTACAAGGTCCATATTGACCTGCTTGGGATTTGACATACCGTTTTCGATACCCGTTTTTGTGATTTCGTTGAAGGTAACACGGTTTTCCTTTTTCAGGTCAAGACCGAGCACGGTTGCAAGGTGCCACGAAATAGCTTCTCCCTCACGGTCAGGGTCGGCTGCGAGATAAACTGCTTCGCTGCCGTCAACCATTTCCTTAAGCTCCTTGACAAGCTTTTCCTTTCCCTTTATCAGCGCATATTTCGGCGTAAAGTTATTCTTTACATCAACGCTGAGCTTTGCTGCGGGAAGGTCTCTGATATGACCCTTCGATGCAACAACCTCATAGTCCTTGCCCAGATATTTTTTGATTGTATTTGCTTTTGCGGGGGACTCAACAATAACAAGCTTTGACATTTTCAGATATCTCCTGTTAATTTATTTCAATTCTTATTTTATTTTAATTCATAATTTTTTCCGTCTGTCTGCTCAATAAGGTCTTCAACCTCGAGCTTGAATAATGCGGAAACAACCTTTGACAAAGGCATTCCGCTCATTGCGCTGATTTCATTCGGATGAAGAGGGGAGTCGCCGAAAAATTCATACACAGCCGCCGCTGCGGGAGGTATTCCGTCGGGAAGAGGTTTTTTCTCTTTTTTCGGTTTTTTCTCTTCCTTTGGCTTTTCTTCGTCCTTTTTATCGGGTATGCCGATAATTCTCAGCTCCTCGGGAAGCTTTTCAATATTTTCAAGCTTTATGATGTCGGGATACATAACCGAATACGGCATAAGCATATCCGCCGCACACGACACCGCCTTTGCTCCGTCACGGATGAGCTTGTTTGCTCCCGTATATGCCGTTGTCAGCACACTGCCCGGGATTGCATAAACCTCTTTTCCCTGCTCGGAGGCTTTTCTTGCGGTTATCAGCGAACCGCTGTATTCTCCAGCTTCAACAACAAGCACGCCCTGACTGAGCGCCGCTATTATTCTGTTTCTTGCGGGAAATGTATATCTTGTTGCGCCTGTAAACGGAGCATATTCCGTAACGAGCGCACCGTTTTTGCTTATCTGACGGCGAAGCGGCTCATTCTCCATAAGATAATTCGTGCCGAAGCCGCAGCCGAGCACACCGACGGTTTTTCCGTTTGCGAGCAAGGCTCCCTCGTGCGCCGCGCTGTCAATTCCGAGCGCACCGCCGCTGACAATAACCGCACCCGCCGCCGCTGCCTGTGCAGAAAGCTTCTTGGCAAGGTCAATGCTTTCGCCGCTCGGTTTTCGGGTTCCGACAACGCCTATGGCAACCTCGCTGTTAATGTATGATGGGTCTCCGTCAACGTAAAGAACAAGCGGCATATCAACAAGCCTTTTCAGAGACCTCGGATATTCTTTACTCTCGGGAGTGATGATACTCCAGCCGTTCTTTTTGCACAGTCTGACTATGTTTTCCGCCTTTTCCATCGGCGTTTCAAGCATTTTCTGAGCTTTCTGAAGCGACATTGCGCCCGAAATCGCAATCTCTTTTAAACCCGATTTGAAAAATTTTTCGGGGTCGGGGAAAGCCGATATGATTTCATCGTTTTTTGAGCCGGGACCGACTGCAAGGGAATACCAGACCCAATATTTTGCGTCCGTCATCTTATCAACTCCCACGCAAGAATTGCCGCCGCCGCAGAGGCATTGAACGACTCCGCTCTGCCCTGCATCGGGATTACGGTCTGCACGGCGCATTCTTCAATAACCGCCTGAGAAAGACCGTTGCCCTCGTTGCCGACGCAGCAGATGACACCGCCCTGAATTTCAACGGTGCGGATATCCTTTGCGCCGTCTCTGGGCACGGAAGCAAGGGTAAGCATACCGCTTGCATTCGCCTGAGATATAAGCATTTCAAGGCTCTGTGTTTCAATGATATCAAGGCGGAGAAGCGAGCCCATTGCCGCCCTCTGCGCCTTGGGATTATAAATGTCACAGCCGCCGCAGACAATCAGTCCGTCAAGACCGAGCGCCTCAACGCTTCTGCTGATTGCGCCGAGATTTGAGGGGTCCTGCAGATTTTCGAGCGCAAGATATCTGCCGTCGGGGCGGATATCAATCCCGTCTTTTTCGGGAATTGCGCAAATGCAGAAAACACCCTGCGGATTTTCGGTGTCCGAAAGCTTTTTGGCAATATCCTCGCTTATTTCATAGCATATGCAGCCGCCCGCGGTTATTTCACCGATATAGCTCTCATATTTTGAAAAAGCCTTTGCCGTGATGAATGCCGAACGGATTTTCATTCCCGTTTTTGCCGCGTCGGAGCAAAGTCTTGCCCCTTCAAGAATGAATTCGCCGTTTTTACGCCTGAAAGACGGGCTTTCGCCAAGCTTTACGGCATATTTGATTTTTTCGTTTGTGCGTGCCGTTATTTTTTCCATTTATAATACCTTAATATTAAAATAAAATGCGGAATATGAAATCAATATTATTTTCAGTTTCTCACATTTCCGCAGCAGTTTTTATACTTTTTGCCGCTTCCGCAGGGACAGGGATCATTGGGTTTTGTCTTTTCTTTCTTTCTCACGGGCTGTTTCTTGTCCGTGCCGTCCGACGCACCCGATGCGCCCGTTATTTTCGCTGTCTGCTCACGCTTTGTTTCTTCCTGACTCTTAATCATAACGGTGAGCATCTGTCTTGCGGTCTGTTCGCGGATTTCCTCGTTCATTCCGTCAAACATATCCGAACCGACCTGTCTGTAAGCAACAACGGGGTCGGTCTGTGCATATGCACGCAGTCCGATTCCTCTGCGGAGCTGGTCCATTGCATCGATGTGGTCCATCCACTTTGAGTCAACATTTCGGAGAAGAATCATCTTTTCAAGCTCACGCATAAGAGGCATTCCGTTTTCGTCGTTGCCGAAAAGCTCTTCACGTGATTCATATATCGAAATGGCTCTGTCGGTAAGGATTTCCTTGATTTCTTCCTTATCGGAAACATTGCCGAAATCGTCTTCCTTGACAAGTCCCCAGCTCTTGAATTTTTCCTTGAGACCTTCAAGATTCCAGTCGTTCTTTGAAGCCTGACCCGAGCAGAACATATCAACAGCTTCGTTGATACTGCCCTGAATCATACGCATAACAACGGGTCTGAGTTCTTCGCCCTCAAGCACCTGATTACGCTGTTTATAGATAAGCTCTCTCTGGCGGTTCATAACGTCGTCATACTGAAGAACGCTCTTTCTGATGCCGAAGTTTCTGCCTTCAATCTTCTTCTGTGCGCTTTCGATTGTGTTGGTAATCATCTTTGCTTCAATGGGCATATCCTCGGGAGTTTTGAGAGTGTTCATAACACCCGTTATTCTGTCGCCGCCGAAAAGACGCATAAGGTCATCCTGAAGCGAGAGGAAGAAACGGCTTGCGCCGGGGTCACCCTGACGTCCCGCACGGCCTCTGAGCTGATTGTCAATTCGTCTTGACTCGTGGCGCTCCGTGCCGATAATGAAAAGACCGCCCGCATCCCTTACTCTCTGTGCCTCGGGAGCAATGATGTCATCATATTTCTTTTCAAGAGCTGTATACTGCGCTCTTGCATCGAGAATTTCCTGATTGTCGGTTTCCGCAAAGCCCGTTGCCTCTGCAATAAGCTCCTCTGTGCAGCCCATTCTGCGAAGCTCTGACTTTGCAAGATATTCGGCGTTACCGCCAAGCTTGATATCGGTGCCTCGACCCGCCATATTCGTTGCGATTGTTACGGCGAATTCCTTGCCCGCCTGCGCAACGATTTCAGCTTCCTTTTCGTGGTGCTTTGCGTTGAGAACCTCGTGCTTTATGCCGCGTCTCTTGAGCATTGCGCTCAGAAGCTCTGATTTTTCAATCGAAACGGTACCCACAAGCACGGGCTGACCCTTCTTGTGGCATTCAACGATTGTGTCGATAACCGCATTGTATTTTGCGGCTTCCGTTTTATAAACAACATCGGGCATATCGTTTCTTATCATCGGCTTGTTGGTGGGGATTTCGATAACATCCAGACCGTAAATCTGGTTGAATTCGTCGCTCTCCGTCATAGCCGTACCCGTCATACCCGAAAGCTTTTTGTAAAGTCTGAAATAATTCTGGAACGTGATAGTTGCAAGAGTCTTGCTTTCGTGCTCAACATTCACGTTTTCCTTTGCTTCGATTGCCTGATGCAGACCCTCGTTGTATCTTCTGCCGAGCATAATTCTGCCCGTAAATTCGTCAACGATGAGAACCTGATTGTCTTTAACAACATAGTCAACATCGCGTCTCATAACGCCGATTGCCTTGATTGCCTGATTGATATGGTGCTGGATAGTCATATTCTCGGCATCCATAAGGTTTTCAAGGTTGAAGAAGCTTTCCGCCTTTGCAACACCGCTTTTTGTGAGAGTTGCGGTTTTTGCCTTTTCGTCAACAACAAAATCGCAGTCGTCACCGACAAGGTCTTCAACGTTTTCTTTTGAGTTGACTTCCTTTATTTTTGTGCATTTGAGGGAAAGAGCGAAACGGTTTGCCATCTTATAAAGGTCGGTTGATTTTTCGCCTCTGCCCGAAATGATAAGGGGTGTTCTTGCTTCGTCGATAAGAATTGAGTCAACCTCGTCAACGATTGCGAAGTTATGACCTCTCTGCACCTTGTGTTCTTTATACACAACCATATTGTCACGGAGATAGTCGAAGCCCATCTCGTTGTTTGTGCCGTAGGTGATGTCAGCCGCATAGGCTTCCTTTCTTTCGGGATTTTCCTTTTCGTGAATGATAAGACCGACGGTCAGACCCATAAAGCGGTAAACCTTGCCCATCCATTCGCTGTCTCGGCGTGCAAGATAGTCGTTGACGGTAACGATATGAACACCGTCGCCCGAAAGTGCGTTAAGATAAGCGGGGAGAGTTGCAACAAGAGTTTTACCTTCACCCGTTCTCATCTCGGAAATTCTGCCCTGATGCAGAATAATACCGCCGATAATCTGCACGGGGAAATGCTTGAGACCGATAACTCGCCATGAAGCCTCACGGCAGGCGGCAAATGCCTCGGGAAGAATATCGTCAAGTGTTTCACCGTTTGCAAGTCTCTGCTTGAATTCGGGAGTTTTCGCCTGAAGCTCTTCGTCAGTCAGCTTTGAAAACTTTTCTTCAAGCGCAAGCACCTTATCGCAAAGGGGACGCACTCTTTTCACTTCTTTGGTGGAATAATCACCGAAAATCTTACTTAAAAATCCCATTTTTTCACCTCGAGAAAATTTTGTATATTTTTAAATTGAGTAATTTTTTACTTTATAGTTTTCTAAATTCCGAATTCCGAATTCCGCATTCCGAATTTAAAAATCTGCATTCACAAAATAACAGTTGTATTATTTCAGCCTATATGCTAATATTGGAATATCGAAAATCCGAAAAAGGAGTTGTTTTTTATGCCTAAAAGAGAAGATTATATCACATGGGACGAATATTTCATGGGCATCGCAATGCTTTCAGCCCGCAGAAGCAAGGACCCGAGCACTCAGGTCGGCGCCTGCATCGTCAACAACCGCAACAAGATTATGTCCGTCGGTTATAACGGCTTCCCTCTCGGTTGCAGCGACGATGATTTCCCGTGGGAGCGCAGCGGAGACGATTACGAAACAAAATATCCTTATGTCTGCCACGCAGAGCTTAATGCCATTCTCAACAACGGCGGCTCAAGCCTCGAGGGCTGCAAAATCTATGTTGCTCTTTTCCCCTGCAACGAATGCGCAAAAGCAATCATCCAGAGCGGCATAAAAGAAGTTATCTATCTTTCAGATAAATATGCCGACACGGTCGGCACCCGTGCATCAAAAAGAATGTTTGACGCGGCGGGTGTTAAATACAC
Source organism: Acutalibacteraceae bacterium (assembly GCA_045637305.1). Classification (GTDB taxonomy): domain Bacteria; phylum Bacillota; class Clostridia; order Oscillospirales; family Acutalibacteraceae; genus CAG-177. Next base: position 51,610 of record JAZTZD010000070.1, on the reverse strand, counting down.
TCAGCTTAAAACAGAGCGCAATTCAATCTGTGTCAACCTTGATGCAGATAACGTTTAAAAGAAATAAACATACGAACCTGCGTTTGCGCCGTCGCCCGAAAGAGGTCTGACACTCATAACCGAGTTGCTGTCAAGCCATACGAAATCGCAGCTTTCCGCAAAGAGGAGAGGCTCTGCATAGACTTCGGGAGCCTTTGAGCCGTCGGCGGTGCAGTAGGTGAGCTGCTGAATCATTGTGCCGTTTGCGTTTGCTTCGCCGTTGGAAGCGAAAACAAGCTTGACACCGTCGGGACTTACGGCAAAATCATCGGCAGATGAAATATTGATATCTTTAAGAGTCTTTGTTGTACCGGTCAGAAGGTCGGTGAGAACAAGGCTCTTTTTGTTTATCAGCCATTTTCCGCTCTGCAGATAATCAGCAAAATAATCGCCTTCAAATTCGGCAAGCACGGTTTCTTTTCCGCCCGCATTAACAACATTTGCAAAGCCGTTTGCGGTCTTTCTGAGATAGTGCATTCCGTTTGCATCATTGACAAACCAGAGACCGAGAATGTCCTCAACCTCGATTTTCGGACGGTAAGCATCTGAAAGCACCATAATGTCGGCTCTTTCGCCTCTTTCATCGCCCGTGTAATATCTTGACGAAATGAAATACTTCGCATTTCCGAGATTTGCAACGAAATCATCGGTCAGCATTGTCCAGTCATTACGGAAAGCGCCGTTGATATCGATAAGTCTTGTGTTGTTTGAAACATAGGTCGAAGCCTTGCCGCTTGAAAGATTGAAATTATAGATTTCGGAATATATTTTATCACTTTTATAAAATTCGTTTTTGTCGAAATCGGCAAGCAGGAGGTGGCCGTCACCGTAGCCTGCAGGCTTATTGATGAGTTTTACGAACGCGAATGAATAAACGTCAACATCCGCCGCCATATCCGAGGTGAAAACACCGTAGCCGCAAACCTTGCCGTCCTTTTCAACATAGCTGACGGTTACGGGAATGCTTTCATAGGTTGCGGAAAGAGTTGTTTTAACGGTTTTTACGGGCAATGTGCTTGCCGCAAACGAACCTGAATTGTAATCGTAGAATGCAATTTTTCCGTCAGGAGATGCGGTGAAATAAACATTTGCAATGTCAGTCGGCATAAAGATTTCGCCGTTTTCACCCTTGAGACTTGCCGACGGACTCATTGTGTAAGCGCTCTGTTCATAAGAATAAGCAACGGGCTCGGGATTTTTGATAACCGCACCGTCATTTCCTTTTGAAACGAAGAAAACGGCAACCGAGGCAACCATAACAACCGCAAGAACTGCGGCAACAATTTTCAAAGCATTTGATTTCATTTTATTTCCCCCTTAAATATCTATATCAAGCTCAACGGGACAGTGGTCCGAGCCGAAAATGTCCGTGTGAATTTTTGCGTCCTTCATTTTTTCCGCAATTCTCTGCGAAACAACGAAATAATCTATTCTCCATCCCGAATTCTTTGCTCTTGCCGAAAAACGGTAAGACCACCAGCTGTAGATGTTTTCAAGGTCGGGATAAAAATATCTGAACGAATCAACAAATCCGCTTTCGATAACCTCGGTGAATTTTCCTCTTTCTTCGTCGGTGAAGCCGGGATTTTTGCGGTTTGTCTTAGGATTTTTCAGGTCGATTTCATTGTGGGCAACATTGAGGTCGCCGCAGTAGATAACGGGTTTTTTCTCATCAAGATTTCTGATGTATGCCCTGAAAGCATCCTCCCACTCCATACGGTAATCAAGTCTCACGAGACCGTCTCTTGCATTGGGCACGTAAACGGTTATGAAGTAATAATCCTCAAATTCAAGGGTAATCACTCTGCCCTCGGTATCGTGCTCGGGAATTCCGATTCCGTAAGAGACCGAAAGAGGTTTTTCTTTTGAAAATATTGCCGTTCCCGAATAGCCTTTTTTCTCGGCATAGTTCCAGAACTGATTATATCCGTCAAGCGAAAGCTCTATCTGACCCGCCTGCACCTTGGTCTCCTGCAGACAGAATATATCGGCATCAAGTGCGGCAAAGCTCTCATAAAAATCCTTGCCGACGCAGGCTCTTATTCCGTTTACGTTCCACGAAACGAACTTTTTCATCGCCATAAAGCGCAGACCTCCACTATATTGTAATATATAATAAAAATCATTATAGCACACATTTTCGCAGTTGTCACCTGAAAAATATTAAATATTTTGTGAATTATAAATTTTCGGTTTGTAAACTCTGCTTAAAATTTGATTTTTTCTTGTTTTTCCTCTTGTATTTTCAAGGTAAAAATATTATAATGCTTTCTATAATAGGATAATAGGGTAAATATGTCGGTTTCAATTCGGAATGCGTAATTCGGAATTCGGAATTGAGGGTCTGCGACGCAATTATATTATCAGGTGCGTGTGAAACCCGTCCGAAATATTGCAAAGCAATATATCACACACCGACGGTGTATATCATTCATCATTTGCCCTGAGGCAAACATCATTGTTATCGTCAGATAACAACCGAAAAGGACTGATAAAATGTCTGTCGAAACAGTAAAACGGTATCTCTCGCAGTTCGGCGTTGAAAACAGAGTGCTCGAATTCGAGTCATCCTCGGCAACCGTTGAGCTTGCGGCGGCTGTGCTCGGAGTTGAGGGAGCAAGAATCGCAAAAACGCTCTCATTCAAAACGGCTGACGGCGCTCTGCTCGTTGTTATGGCGGGTGACGCCAAAATTGACAACAGAAAATTCAAGGATTTCTTCGGATTCAAGGCAAAAATGCTCTCCCACGAAGAAGCGGTTGAACTTGTCGGCCACGCAGTCGGCGGTGTGTGCCCGTTTGCGGTAAACGAGGGCATAAAGGTTTACACCGACATCTCAATGAAGCGATTTTCAACTGTTTTCCCCGCGGCGGGAAGCTCAAGCAGCGCAATTGAGCTCACCTGTGATGAGCTTTTCAGATATTCAGATGCAGAAGAATGGGTTGATGTCTGCAAATTACCGGAGGAGGTTTCCCAATGAGTAAATTCGTTATTTCCTACGATATCGGAACAACCGGTGTCAAATCCTGTCTTTTTGAAATCGGCGACACCATCAGACTCATCAGCGCCGCTATGGAAGGCTATAAGCTCTACATACTTCCCGACGGCGGTGCAGAGCAGGACCCCGAGGAATGGTGGCAGGCATTATGCTCAACAACCAAAACAATTTTTGAAAAATGCGACATAAAACCCGAGCAGATTGAAGGCATTTCGTTCTGCTCGCAGATGCAGGGTCTCGTGCTCGTTGACAGAGACGGCAAACCCGTCCACAGAGCATTCAGCTATATGGACCAGCGTGCAAAGAAGCAGATTAAGGAAGGAATTGCAAACGGAATTCAGATTGCGGGCGCAAACATCTTCAAGCTCATTCCCTCTCTCATCATCACGGGCGCTGTTTCCGCAAGCGTTAAGGACCCCGTCTGGAAATATAACTGGGTCAAAGAAAATGAGCCCGAAAACTTCAAGAACATTTATAAGTGGCTTGACGTAAAGGAATATCTCATTGCACGAATGACCGATAAATTCGTTATGACAAGAGACTCCGCTTTCGGAACTCTTCTTTACGATATCCGAAAGGGCAAGGAATGCTGGAGCCCCGTTATATGCAAGCTTCTCGGCGTTAACCCCGCACATCTTCCCGAAATCATCAACAGCACCGATAAGGTCGGCGGTCTGACCGCTCAGGCAGCTTCGGAGCTCGGTCTCTGCGAAGGCACGGCGGTATTCGGCGGCGGCGGCGATGCTTCACTCATCGGTGTCGGCGCAGGCAGCGTTGAGCTTGGCGAAACCCACATTTATAACGGCACATCGGGTTGGGTTTCAACCGTTGTTGATAAAAGTGTTGTTGATGCTTCCGCAATGATTGCGGCAATCATCGGCGCACAGAAAGACAGCTTCAACTATTTCGCGGAGCTTGAAACCGCGGGCAAATGCCTTGAATGGGTAAAGGACCACCTTGCACTTGACGAAATCGGAATTTTCCTCAACAAGACAGACGTTGCGGAAAGCACCGAAACCGTTTACACCAGCCTTTATGACTATCTTTCAAAGGTTGTTGACGAAATCCCCGCAGGCAGCTCGGGTGTTATCTTCACTCCCTGGCTTCACGGCAACAGATGTCCGTTTGAAGACCCCAACGCAAGGGGAATGTTCTTCAACATCAGCCTTGATGTCGGCAAAACAGAGCTTATCCGTTCCGTTCTCGAGGGCGTTTGCATGCATATGAGATGGTTCCTTGAAACTCAGGATAAGAAAATCAGAACCTCAAGCGTTGTCCGCTTCGTCGGCGGCGGCGCACTCTCGGATGTCACCTGTCAGATTCTCGCGGACGTTACGGGCAGAACGGTTGAAACCGTTGACTCGCCTCAGAATGTCGGCGCTGTGGGTGCGGCGGTTATTATGGCTGTCGGTCTCGGAGTAATCGACGATGTGTCCCACGCAAAGAGACTCATTCCCGCCAAAAAGACATTCATTCCCAATGCAAAGAATAAGGCTGTTTATGACCGCAATTACGGGGTCTACAAAACACTTTATAAAAATAACAAAGAAGCCTTCAAGGCTCTCAACGGTTAACGAAAGGAAATTGACATTATGAAAAAGATTCTTGCACTTACAATTACGGCTATGGTTATTCTTACCTGCTTCACAGCCTGCAAACCCAAAATCAAGAACGGCGAAGTTCTCACAAACCTTGCAGGTGAAAACATTGCTGTTGCAACAAAGGCAGACGGCGGTCTTCAGAGAGACGAAGCGGGCAACATCATTGTTCTCGTTACTGACCACAACGGCAGAAATGTCAAGGACGAAAACGGCGAATACGAAACAAAAGCAATCAAGCTTGACCACGCACTCGTTGTCGGCAATAAGATTGAATGCGCTGACTATGCAATCACAATTCCCAACGGCTGGAGCGACAGCATGAGCTACACCGAGCTTATCATCAAGAAGGACGGCACCGAGGACGTTATCTCAATCGCAAACGAAAGAGGCGGTTCTTTCAACGAAACTCTTCAGGAAGCAACAACAATGATTGACAATATGAAGAACACCTTCGGCGCAGTTACCGAAAACAAGGGCATCAAGGTTCTCGACAGAGATGCAACATTTATTTCGGGTTATCTTGCAGACAACGGCACAGGCAAGGGTTCATACATTGCTTTCATCATTTTCGAAGCAGAAAATTCAGTCTTCAGCTGCAACCTCATTTCAGACCGCAATATGAGCGAAAATCTTGACGATTACATCAAGATTCTCAACACGGTTGAATTCAGATAAACAAATTTTTCTAAAAAACAGTTCAGAGGAGATAAAAAAATGTTATTTACACAGGATATAGGTATTGACCTCGGTACAGCCAACACTCTTGTTTTCGTTAAGGGCAAGGGTATCGTTATAAGAGAGCCTTCCGTTGTTGCGGTTGACCAGAAAAGCAATCCCCCCAGAGTTGTTGCTGTCGGTACCGAAGCAAAGGAAATGATAGGCAGAACACCCGGTTCAATCGTTGCCGTACGTCCCCTTAAGGACGGCGTTATCGCAGATTTCGAAATCACTGCTGAAATGATTGAATCATTCATCAAGCGCACAACAAAGCGCAGACCTTTCTCAAGAATCAGAGTTCTCATCTGCATTCCCTCGGGCGTTACCGAAGTTGAAAGAAAGGCTGTTCATGACGCAGCAAAGAGCGCGGGTGCAAACTACATCAGCCTTATCGAAGAGCCTATGGCTGCCGCTATCGGTGCGGGTCTTCCCGTCAGCGAAGCAACGGGCAGCATGGTTGTTGATATCGGCGGCGGTACTGCAGAAGTTGCGGTTATCTCCCTGGGCGGTGTTGTTACCGCTAACTCCTGCCGTGTTGCGGGCGACAACTTCGACGAAGCAATCATCAGCTACATAAAGAAAAAATATAACCTTCTTATCGGTGAAAGAACCGCAGAAGACATCAAAATCAAAATCGGTTCAGCTTTCCCCTATGAGGGCGAGGGCACAATCAACATCAAGGGCAGAAACCTTATGGACGGTCTCCCCAAGAATGTTGACGTTACTTCCGAAGAAATCCGCGAAGCACTTGCAGACCCCGTTTCGCAGATTGTTGATGCAGTAAAATCAACTCTTGAAAAGACTCCTCCCGAGCTTGCAGCCGATATCATTGACCACGGCATTATGCTCACTGGCGGCGGCGCTCTCCTCAGAGGTCTTGACAAGCTTCTTTCCGCAGAAACAAAGATTCCCGTCAACATCGCAACCAATCCTCTTGACTGCGTTGCGGACGGCACGGGCATCTGCCTTGAAAACGATAACCTTAACGTTATCAGCAACAAAAAATATATCTGATTTAATTTCCCGAAAGGAAGAAAAAGATGGTTCGCTTCTTGAAAAGCACTGCGTTCAAAATATTTGCGGTCATTGCCGCCGCCCTGATTGCAGGGTCGGTGTTTGCAATCGCGTCAAGAAGCGGCTCATCACCGCTTACAAGCGTGACAAGCTTCATTTTCGGTCCGCTTTCAAGGGTTTCTTCCTATGTTTCGGCTGAGTTTTCAAAGCTTCCGATTTCTTTCAAATCATCTTCCGCACTTGCGGTTGAAATTGAAGAAATGCAGAAAAAAATCGATAAACTCACCGAGCAGCTCGTTGATTACGAACAGATAAAGCATAAAAATGAATTCTATCAGGAATTTCTCGGCCTCAAGGAAGAGCATTCCGACTATGTTTTCACCGAAGCCGCAATAATCGGCAGAGATGCGGCAAACAATCTCGGCTCTTTCTCGCTCAATAAAGGCTCGCTCAACGATATCAGGGTCAACGACCCCGTTATTTACGGAAAATATCTTGTCGGCGTTGTTGCTTCAGTAACTCCCACGCAATGCACCGTCAACACAATTCTCAATCCCAAGGTCAATGTCAGCGCATATGAGGTGCGCACAAGAGACCTCGGATTTGTAACCTCAACCGTTGAGCTTGCTCAGGAAGGGCATTGCCATATGCCGGGTCTTTCTTCTTCAACATCGGTCACCGCGGGCGGCATTATCTGCACCTCGGGTGTCGGCGGTATCTTCCCGAGAGACCTCATTGTCGGCACAATTGTTGACGTTGTTGACGGCACGGTTGATATTTCCGCAAGTGCGGTTATTCAGCCGGGCGTTGATTTCTCACAGATAACCGATGTTTTCATTATCACATCATTTAACGGACAAAGCGAAAAATGACAATTGAAACACACCGCAAAATTTTAATATTCCGCAGGGTTAGCCTTGCTCTGATTTTACTGCTGCTGTCAATTCTGCAGAATACCGACGGCTATTTTCCGCAGTTTTTCGGGGTCAGGGCTTTGTTGCTTATTCCCGCAGTTGTCTGCATATCAATGTATGAGCGTGACCTCGTGGGAATGTTTTTCGGTCTGGGTGCGGGTGCGTTATGGGATATTTTCGCCTCGGGCGGCAGCTTCAACTCACTTTTTCTGCTCACCGCAGGCTTCCTTTGCGGCACTCTGATTAACACGATAATGAGAAACAACGTTGTAACCGCAACCTTGCTTTCCGCAATCTGGACAGTCATTTATAACCTTGTTTACTGGCTTTTCCATCACGTTTTCACATCGTTTGACTTTGCGGGCTTTATGCTCTGGCGCTATTATCTTCCCTCGGTTATTTACACCGTTGTTCTTACTCCGATAATTTTCATCATTATCCGCGCAGTTGAGAAAAAATTTGCGATAGAAACATAAAATATAATCGGGTACGGGCATAGCCCGTCCGAATCTATTATCTATTCTTTATTATTCAGATTCCAACAGAAAAGAGGTGCAGATATGCACGTAAAAATCACGGCAAAAAGACGCATTGCGGCAATCTGCGTCATGCTTTTCTTTTTTGCTTTCTTTTCTCTTGACCTTGTAAAGCTTCAGATTGTTGAGGGCGAAGAATATGATGCGGCAAGCTCATCGGTTTCCGAAAAATCGGCTCCGATACCCGCCGCAAGAGGCGAAATCGTTGATACGGACGGAAATCCTCTTGTTTATAACGACCAGGGTTATTCCGTTATTTTCGATTATGCTTATTTCCCGTCTGCAAGAGATCAGGCAACCAGAAACGAAATTATTATCAGCCTCATCAGGCTTTTTGAGGAAAATTCTCTTGAATGGCTGGACGACCTTCCGCTTGTTTTCGATGCAAACGGCGAAATTCAGTTCAAAGAGGATTCCGAATCGCTCATAAAAGAAATGAAAAGCGAAAGTATGCTTCATCTCAATGAGTATGCCTCCGCAAAGGACTGCTTTGATGCGCTGATTGACGAATATGATTTGCAGGGATTTTCCCCCGCCGATGCAAGAAAAATTGCATCCGTCTGCTATGAAATGAGACGAATTTATTTCCGTGTCGGCAATCCCTACACATTTGCGCTCGATGTGCCCGAAGAAATCATTTCAAGAATTAAGGAAAACAGTCATTTTTATAAGGGTGTTGATGTTCAGGTTGTTCCCGTGCGTAAATATGCCGACGGCGACCTTGCACCCCACATTCTCGGCAGAATCGGTGCGATTGATGCCGAAGAATACGCCGAAAAAAAGAGCGAAGGCTATAAAATCACCGATTTTATCGGAAAAAGCGGCATTGAATATGCTATGGAAAGCTATCTCAAGGGTGTAAACGGCGTTGCAACCGTTTATACAGACGATGAGGGCAACAGCACAACCCGTGTCACAACCGAGCCTCAGCACGGCAACACCGTTGTTCTGACAATTCACGCAGGAATGCAGCAGGCAGTTTCAAAGGCACTTGAAAATGCACTTCTCGATTATGCGGGAACAAAGGGAAATATGGTTGAAAACGCAGGCGCAGCGGTTGTTATTGACTGCCGTACGGGTGCCGTTCTCGCTTCTGCTTCATACCCCACCTATGACATCTCAACCTACAGCGAAAATGCCGCCGCACTCAACAAAGCGGCAGGCTCTCCTCTGTGGAACAGAGCGCTTCTTTCAACCTACGCAACGGGTTCAACAATGAAACCCTCCGTTGCAATTGCTGCACTTGAAGAAAATGTTATAACTCCCGACACCACGGTTTACTGCTCGGGTATGTACACATATCTCGGTCAGCAGTTCAAATGCGAACAGGCTCACGACACACGTTTTCTTGACGTTGTGAACGCAATCGATGAATCCTGCAACACGTTCTTCTATGAGGTCGGCGATTTGCTCGGCATTGAAAAGATGAACGAATACAGAATTCTTTTCGGTCTCGGCTCAAAAACGGGCTGTGAACTCGGTGAGGCAAGCGGTGTGCTTGACAGCCCCGAATACAGAAATTCCATCAATCAGGAATGGCTTCCCGGTTACACCGTTCAGTCTGCAATCGGTCAGGCGGGTAACCTCTTTACTCCCATTCAGCTTGCAAACTACGTTGCCACCATTGCAAACGGCGGCACAAGATATAAAACCCATTTCGTAAAGAGCATCAAATCCCACGATTATTCCCAGACAATCGTTGAAACTCAGCCTGAAATCGTCTGTGAAACAGGCGTTTCAAAGGAAACTCTCGACACAGTCAGACAGGGTATGCTTCAGGTTGGTACTACGGGCTACTGTTCTTCATATTTCAAGGGATTACCCGTTCAGGTTGCCGCAAAAACAGGTACATCGCAGGAAATCCGTAATCTTAACGGCATTTCCGTTAAGATAAACAACGGCTTCCTCATCGCATTTGCTCCCTATGACAATCCCGAAATCGCCATTGCGGCTGTCGGCGAAGGTATGACCTCGGGCGTTTTTGTTGCCCCCGTTGTTGCCGCCGCAGTTGACTATTATTTCGGACAGTCGGATTCAATGCAGTCATATCAGACTGAAAACGTTCTCATTCCCTGATATAGGAGTTGATATAATGGCACAGATTATTGTTATTGCATCGGGCAAGGGCGGCACAGGCAAATCGTCCTTTACCGTCGGTGTGGGCAGAGCACTCGCAAGGCTCGGCTTCAAGGTGCTTGCCGCCGACTGCGATATCGGTCTGCGTTCTCTTGACATTCTTCTCGGTGTTTCTCAGCAGGTTGTCTTTGATTGGGGCGACCTTCTGCTTGAAAGATGCTCGGCTGAACAGGCAATCATCAATGCCGACATCGATTTTCTTGCCGCGCCCAGAAGCTATTATGATGAATTCACTCCCGAGGCGGTTTCGTCTCTTTTCAAATCACTTTCAGATAAATACGATTATATTCTCCTTGATTCTCCCGCGGGAATCGACAGGGGATTCAGCCTCGCCGCTGCGGGCGCCGACAGAGCAATTGTTGTCACAACTCCCGACAGCGTGTGTGTAAGAAGCTGTTCAATGGCTTTTTCCGAGCTGAATAAACTTAAAATTGACGATACAAGGCTTGTTATCAATATGTTTGAGGTTAAACCCGTCTGCAAAAACAAGCTTCTCAACATAGACAAGTGCATTGACGAAACAGGCGTGCAGCTTCTCGGTGTTGTGCCTCGTGATGCCAACATCGGCTTCAGCTCCGTTACGGGCACATCGCCCAGGGAATTTGCGCCCTCAACCCTTGCATTTAACCGAATTGCAAAGCGCATCAGCGGTCAGAGAGTGCCGCTTGTGTGCGAATAAAGGAATAATTTTATGAACAATCATACCATTGCCGCCATTGCAACTCCGAATGCACCCGGCGGAATAGGAATAATCAGAATATCGGGCGAAAATGCTGTTGAAATCGCGGCAAAAATCTTTGTGCCCGTCAGCGGTAAGCCCCTCACCGAAAGCAAGGGTTATTGCGCCCATTTCGGCAACGTTTACGATAATAACGAAAAAATTGACGAGGCGGTTTGCCTCGTTTTTCGTGCGCCCAGAAGCTATACGGGCGAAGACGTTGTTGAAATCAACTGCCACGGCGGTCTCTATCTCACAAAGCAGATTCTCCGCGCCGCACTCAATGCGGGGGCAAGACCTGCCGAAGCGGGCGAATTCACGAAAAGAGCCTTCCTCAACGGCAAAATGGACCTTGCGGGAAGCGAAAGCGTTATGGCTCTCATCGGCGCTTCGGGAAAGCAGGCGGCAAGCGCCGCACTTAACACCCTTGACGGTCATCTGAGCAGAAAAATCCGCGAATGTGCCGACAAAATCATCGGCATCTGCGCTTCTCTCGCCGCGTGGGTTGACTATCCCGATGAAGATATCGAAGACACATCACCCGAGGAAATGCTCTCCGTTTTCACTCATGTAAAAGGTGAGCTTGAAGCAATTCTGCGCCGTTACGACTGCGGAAAAGCCGTAACAGAGGGCGTTGACACCGTAATCGTCGGCAAACCGAATGTCGGCAAATCAACGCTTATGAATCTGCTGACAGGCTATGAACGTTCAATTGTTACCGACATTGCGGGCACAACCCGTGATATCGTTGAAGAAAAAATAATGCTCGGCGAAATCATTCTGCGTGTTGCAGACACCGCGGGCATTCACGAAACCGAAAACACGGTTGAAAACATCGGTGTCAATATGGCGAAGCGCCGCCTTGAAAGAGCGGAATTGGTGCTTGCGGTCTTCGACTCGAGCGAAGCCTTCACCGATGACGACAGTGAAATCATCAGGCAATGCGAAGGTAAAAAAAGCATTGCTATTCTCAATAAAACCGACCTTCCCGCCGCACTCGAAAGAGAAAAAATAAACGAAGTTTTCCACACCGTTGTGGAAATCTCGGCATCAACAGGCGAGGGCAGGGAAGAGCTTGAAAGCGCAGTTTCGGCTTTGCTTTCAACAAATGAGTTTGACCCGTCCGCCGCCTGTCTCACGGGCGAAAGACAGAGACAGTGCTGTCTTAATGCGGTCAGACACCTGAGCGAGGCGATTGATGCGCTCAACTGCTCGGTGACATTCGATGCGGTTAATGTCTGCGCCGACTGCGCCATAAACTCTCTGCTCGAACTCACGGGCGAGCGAGCAACAGCAACGGTTGTTGATGAAGTCTTCTCCCGCTTCTGCGTCGGAAAGTAAAATCAATTCGGAATTCGGAATACGTAATTCGGAATTATTTTAAATCTCACACCGTCAGAACAACAAAAGTTCACTCATTTTCAAAATCTTGATATAAAAATGTAAAATCCCGAAAAATCGCTCGTTATTTTTCTTATATCGCATTATAGACACTGTTTTTAATTCTTTTTCGGCATCAAAAAGCCGATTTTGGTTTACAGCCAATGGAAATTTTTCAAACGATGCTCAGGTCATTTCAGACTCTGCAATCGTCTCTAAACGAGAGGATTTTCTGCGTTAATTTCCGCTGTTTTCCAACAGATTCTTTCAATCCCAAAAAAATATTTTTTCACACTTTAAATCGATAAACAGTTTGTCGGAGAGCCGTTTTGCTCTTCGTTTTACTAAAATCTTGCAATCCCCCGAAAATCTCTTTTCGCGATTTAAATCGATAAATCGCGAGTTGAATAGTTAAATTGTCTTTAAATTTATAAAAAACTTTTTAATTCAGAATTCCGCGTTACGAATTCCGAATTAACTTCAGGTGTAGCTTATGGAATATGTTTCTGAAAATTTTGATATTGCCGTAATCGGTGCGGGACACGCGGGAATTGAAGCGGGTCTTGCCGCCGCACGTCTCGGATGCAAAACTGCCGTCTTTACAATAAATCTTGACTGGGTCGGCAATATGCCCTGCAACCCGTCAATCGGCGGAACTTCAAAGGGACATCTCGTGCGTGAAATTGATGCGCTCGGCGGTGAAATGGGCAAAGCTGCGGACAAAAATACTCTGCAAAGCCGTATGCTCAATCTCGGCAAGGGTCCCGCCGTTCACAGTCTGCGTGCGCAGATTGACCGCAGAGGCTACTCCGATTATATGAAATCCGTTATGGAAAGAACGGATAATCTCTATCTGCGTCAGGCGGAAATCACCGATATCAGAAAAGACGGCGATGAATGGATTGTCAAAACCCGTCTTGATGCGCTTCACAGAGTAAAAGCCGTCATAATTGCAACGGGCACATTCCTTGCGGGCAAGGTCTATATCGGCGATGTTGCTTATGACAGCGGACCCGACGGCGTTTTCCCCTCAATGATTCTTGCGCAGAATCTTAAAGATCTCGGAGTTATGACCCGCCGATTCAAAACGGGCACACCCCCGAGAATCAACCGCAGAAGCGTTGATATCGAAAATCTTGAACCCCAGTACGGAGACGAAAACATCGTTCCCTTTTCCTTTAATAATAAAGAAGAAATCCGCAACACGGAGCCTTGTTACATCACATATACGGGCGCCGAAACAAAGCAGGTTATCCTTGATAATCTTCACCGTTCTCCCCTTTATTCGGGCAAAATTGACGGTGTCGGACCCCGTTACTGTCCGAGCATTGAAGATAAAATCGTGCGTTTCTCCGAAAAAGAGAGACATCAGATTTTTGTTGAGCCTTGCGGCGCAAACACAGACGAAATGTATCTTCAGGGTCTTTCGTCGTCATTGCCCGAGGATGTTCAGCTGAAAATCGTCAGAAGCATCCCCGGACTTGAAAAAGCCGAGTTTCTGCGCACCGCTTATGCAATTGAATATGACTGCGTTGACCCGCTTTTGCTCAAACAAACCCTTGAATTCAAGGATTTTGACGGTCTCTACGGTGCAGGTCAGTTCAACGGCTCAAGCGGATACGAGGAAGCAGCAGCACAGGGTCTTGTTGCGGGAATGAATGCCGCACTTAAAATTCAGGGAAAAGAACCCGTCATTCTTGACCGCACAACCTCTTATATCGGCACTCTGATTGACGACCTTGTTACCAAAGGCTGTTCAGACCCCTACAGAATGATGACTTCGCGTTCGGAATACAGACTTGTTCTGCGTCAGGACAATGCAGACCGCAGACTGACAGAAATCGGCTATAAGGCAGGACTTATATCTCAGGAAAGATATGATATGTTCCTTGAAAAGCTTCGTCTTATTGCCGAAGAAAGAGAGAGAATTTCTGCTCTTTCAATCCCGAAAACGCCCGAAATTGATGCAATGCTTGTTTCACGTGAAACATCTGCGCTTGACAAAGGCTGTAAGATGATTGAACTTCTTCGCAGACCGCAGATTGATTATGCGGCACTCGCACCGTTCGACAAGAACAGACCTGACCTTCCGTTTGAAGTTTTTGAGCAGGTTGAAATTGATATCAAGTACGAAGGCTATATCAAAAGACAGGAAATGCAGATAAATGAACTGCGCCGCCTTGAAGTAAAGCGCCTTCCCGATAACCTTGATTATAAAGAAATCACGGGTCTTCGCCTTGAAGCTATTGAAAAACTCAATAAAATCCGTCCTGAAACCGTCGGACAGGCTTCAAGAATATCAGGTGTTTCGCCCGCTGATATTTCAGTTTTACTTATCTATCTTGAGAGGAACAATATCAATGTTAATCAATAAGGATTTACTAATAAATAATGCCAAATCGCTCGGAATTGAGCTTGGTGACGAAGAAGTCAGCCGTTTTGATATGCTTGCCGAAAGACTCATTGAGCAAAACAAAACAATGAATCTGACTGCTATCACACAGCCCGATGAGGTTGTTATCAAGCATTTTATAGACAGCATATCGCTTTTATCCTATGTTGAACCCGAGAAGAATGCAAAGATTCTTGATTTGGGTACGGGTGCGGGTTTTCCGGGCATTCCTCTTTTAATTGTCCGACCCGACATCAGACTCACTATGGTTGACAGCACCGCAAAAAAACTTAAATACGTTGCAAACACAGTTGAGGCGCTCGGTCTTGAAGCCGAAACTCTTCACGCAAGGGCAGAGGAAGCGGGAAAGCAGCCTGAATACCGCGAACAGTATGATATTGTATGCTCAAGAGCCGTTGCGGCACTCAATCTTCTTTGCGAATACTGTCTGCCGTTTGTTAAGGTTGGCGGAACATTTGCTGCGATGAAAAGCGCAAAGGCAGATGAAGAAATTGAGAACGCAAAGAATGCGCTGAAAACTCTCGGCGGTAAAATCATTGATAAAAAGACATTTACTTTAGCCGACGGCGGCGAGAGAACTATCATTATTATCAAGAAGATATCGCAAATTCCCGCAAAATACCCCAGACCCTCGGCACAGATTGCCAAAAAACCACTTTAATTTTAATAAATGTTGTCGGATAACCGAATATTCCGTCAATCAAAATGAATGGACAAATCCCCTCATCGGTGCTATCATTTAGTCAATGAATGAACCGACGGGGGGTTTTGATTTGAAAAACGGGAAGTATAAAATCGGAGGACAGATAATACTTGTTCCGCAGGAAGAAATTTATCCGAATCCCAATCAACCCCGTAAACGCTTCGATTTCGATGAGTTGGAGGGACTTGCCCAGAGTATAAGACAAAACGGAATCATTCAGCCCATTGCAGTGCGCATAAACGAAAAAGGCAATTACGAGCTGATTTCGGGCGAACGCCGCCTGCGAGCATCAAGACTCGTCGGTATAACAAAGGTTCCGTGCATTATCATGGAGGCAAATGACGAAAAATCCGCACTCTTTGCGCTGATTGAAAATGTTCAGCGATGCGACCTCGGCTTTTTTGAAGAAGCGGTTGCAATTGAAAAATTGCTCACCGATTACGGGATGACCCGCGATGAAGTATGCAAAAAGCTTGGTAAGGCACCGCCTACAGTTTCAAATAAGCTGAGACTTCTCAAATTACCCGAGGAAATCCGACTGAAAATAACACAAGAAAATCTCTCCGAAAGGCACGCAAGAGCATTGCTGAAGCTGACATCCTTGAATCAGATGCAGCGGGCACTTTCAATCATCTCTGAAAAGAGACTTTCCGTGAGCGAATCCGAAAAGCTTGTTTCGCAGCTTATCACAAACGACAACCGCCCGAGACAGCCCGCAGTAAAGCTTTTTAAGGATGTCAGAATATTTGTCAACACTCTTAATCACGCGGTTGATACTATGCGCAGAGCAGGAATTGATGCCGATTCTGCAAAAAGCGAAACCGATGAATACATTGAATACATCGTCCGCATTCCGAAAAGTAAGGGATGCTACATAAAGGCGAAGAAAACCTCCGCCTGATGTAACTTACTGTAACAACATCTTCTTTACCATATCTTTCTCTTTCACACCCACATCCAGCGGAGAGGGCAGGTCCAAGTGACCTGTCCTTTCTGCTTTTTTGATGTTTCACGTGAAACATTTGTCGAAAAAGTATTTTTTAAATTAAATCTTCCATTTATAATGTATATGTGTTATAATTATCGTATCTTTGAATAGGAGAGATTAAATTTGTGTAAAACAATTGCAATTGTTAACCAGAAAGGCGGAGTAGGCAAAACAACATCAGCAGTCAACCTCACCGCCGCGCTGGGTATCAAAGGATATAGAATTCTGCTTGTTGACATCGACCCTCAGGGCAATTCAACAAGCGGTCTCGGAATAAACAAAAGGGGACTTGAAAAATCCTCTTACAGCGTACTTATCGGAAGCAGCAATGCCAAGGATGCAATCGTTAAAACCGAATTTGAAAACGTATGGGTTATGCCGTCAAGTATGGACCTTGCGGGCGCTGAGCTTGAACTTGTTGACCTTGAAAAAAGAGAGTCAAAGCTCAAGAATGCTCTCGCTCTTGTTTCGGATGATTTTGATTTCATCTTCCTTGACTGTCCGCCCTCTCTCGGTCTTATTACCCTTAACGGTCTTGTTGCGGCGGACACTCTGATGGTTCCCATTCAATGCGAATTCTATGCTCTTGAAGGTCTTTCACAGCTTATCGCAACCGTCAGAACAGTCAAGAGACTTTATAACCCGCTTATTGAAATTGAGGGTGTTCTTCTTACGATGTATGACGGCAGACTCAATCTCACTCAGCAGGTTGTTGACGAAGTTAAGAAATGCTTTCCGAAAAAGGTTTATTCAACCTACATACCCCGTAACGTAAGGCTTTCCGAGGCTCCCAGCTACGGTCAGCCCGTAATGTACTACGATAAATCGTCAAAGGGAGCATATGCTTACAGCGACCTTGCGGACGAATTCCTCAGACTCAACGGAAAGGAGAAATAATATGGCACCGAAAAAAAGCGGTCTTGGCAGAGGTCTCAGTTCTCTGCTTACGGATAATTCTATAGAAGAAAATAGTTCCGTTCAGCCGATGAAGCTGAATCTTATGGATATCGAACCCAATAAAGAGCAGGCAAGAAAGATTTTTGATGAAGCGGCTCTTTCCGAGCTTGCGGATTCAATTGCGCAGCACGGTGTTTTGCAGCCTCTTCTTGTGCGTCCCATTCTCGGCGGCGGATATCAGCTCATTGCGGGCGAAAGAAGATGGAGAGCGAGCCGTATGGCGGGTCTGACTCAGGTTCCCGTTATTATCAAGGAACTTTCCGATGATGAGGCGGCTGTTATTTCTTTAATAGAAAATTTACAGCGTGAAGACCTCAATCCCGTTGAAGAAGCGTTCGGTTTTTCATCGCTTATCAAGGATTTCAATTTAACTCAGGAAGAGGCGGCGCAGAGAGTCGGCAAATCGCGTCCCGCAGTTGCAAACGCATTGAGACTTCTCAGGCTTCCCGAAAATATTCTTGAGCTTGTGCGTGAAAATAAGCTTTCCGCAGGTCACGCACGTGCCCTTGTTGCAATTGAAGACGCAAAAGTTCTTGTTTCGGTTGCAAATCTGATTGTTGAAAAAGGTCTTTCCGTAAGAGAAACAGAAAAGCTTGTCAAATCCCTCACAGCGGAAAAGAAACCCGCAAAAACAAAGAAAAGCACAAGAAATCCGTTCTTTGATGAAGTTGAGCTTTCGCTCAATAACAGCCTCGGCAGAAAAGCAAAGGTTATTACCAAAAACGGAAAAGAAAGCGGAACACTTGAAATTGATTTTTACGATAAAGAAGACCTTGCAAGAATTGCAAAAATCCTTGCCGCATTAGAATAAAAAAGAAAGGGATACTGATATGAAAGATTTTAAGCATGCGCTTCTCGTTATGGATAAGCTTGATTACCCCGAGGAAACAAAAAAAGTTATAATCCGTACAGAAGAAAAAATCATTGCAAACGAAAAGGCAAACAAGCTTTATGATGCCTGCTACCGTGCTTATTGGGGCAGAAAGCAGAATTTCCATAAGTTTTCAAATAAGATAAAGGCTATTGCGGAAGAAATCAACGAAAGCCCTTACACAGTCAATCTCGTGCTTCTCATCAACTGCACAAAGCCTTTGCTTGCAGAATACAAAAAACAGGGCATCAGCGAAGAAATTTATTGGAACACAATTGTTGATATCAAGGTCAAAGCAATTGAATGCTTTGAAAATTTCGGAATCTGGGGAACATTTGTTGAAGGCTGGTTCAGAGCATTTTTCACTCTTGAGCGTTTCGGTCTCGGCAGACTTCAGTATGAGCTTTCCGATTTCGGCGAAGAATTCTATGATGATAACCGCGTTTTCATCAAGGACAGCGAATTCGTTCTCGGAATGCACATTCCCTCACATCTTGGACCACTTACTTACGAAGCAAGAATGGATTCATATAAGAAAGCTTTCGAATTCTTCAAGGACCGTTTCGACGGCAAACACATCATTGTCTGCTGCAACTCCTGGCTTCTCTATCCCGACAATCTCAACATTCTTCCCGAAGGCTCAAATGCGGCTGATTTCATTCTTGATTTTGAACCGCTTGACATCAAGAGAACATATGATTTCGGCGATTGCTGGAGAATTTTCGGTCAGAACAAGAGCAGTCTCAGACCCGCTGAGCTTCAGAGAGAAACATCTATGCAGAAAGCATTTGCAGAATGGTTTGACCAGGGCAAAAAACCCGGCTCGGCTTACAGTATGATTATCTTTGACGGCGAAAAAATCGTCACAAGATGCGACAGAGAAACCTACAGACAGAAATACGGCTATTAAAAACAAAGCTTGCAGAGGAAATTTATCCTTTGCAAGCTTCTTTTTTATAAAACTTTATTTAAATAATCAACATCTTCATCGGTTGTTGACCAGCAGGTGCAGAAACGAACAACAGTACGGTTTTCATCAAGCTTTTCCCAGAAATCAAAAACAACCTTTTCTTTCAGCTCTTCCATTTTTTCATTATCGAGAATCACAAATTGCTGATTTGTCGGAGATTCCCATGCAAACTCATAATCTTTCTTTTTAAGAATATTTTTTACCTTTTCCGCCTGAACAATCGCATTTTTGCTGATTTCAAAATAAAGGTTGTCGGTGAAAAGAGTATCAAACTGAATGCCGAGAAGTCTGCCCTTTGCAAGCATTGCGCCGTGCTGCTTTACAACGGTCATAAAATATTTCGGAGTAATGTTTTTCTTGAAAACAACCGCTTCTCCGCAAAGCGCACCGACCTTTGTGCCGCCGATATAAAATGCATCGCAGATTTCCGCAATGTCAGCGAGTGTAACATCCGTATCATTGCTCATTACACCGTATCCGAGTCTTGCGCCGTCAAGATAAAGCGGAACATTATATTTTTTGCAGATTGCGGAAATATCGGTCAACTCGTTTTTGGTGTAAAGAGTTCCGAATTCCGTGGGATGAGAAATATAAACCGCACCGGGAAAAACCATATGCTCGTGGTTTTCGTCGTCATAAAACCCTTTTATGAAGCAATCAAGTTCATCCTTATCAATTTTACCGCCGTGTGAGGGGACTGTCAGAACCTTGTGTCCCGTATATTCAACGGCACCCGCTTCGTGGAGAGCAATATGACCCGAATCTGCGGCAACAACGCCTTCATAAGCCTTTAAAATTGAAGAAAGCACGGTTGAATTTGTCTGTGTTCCGCCGACAAGAAAGAAAACGTCAATATCATCTCTTCCGCAGGCGGTTTTTATCTTTTCTTTTGCACTTTCGCAGTATTTATCTTCGCCGTAGCCCGAAAGAGGCTCATAATTTGTTTTTACGAGCGCATCAAGGATTTTCGGATGGGCACCCGTGATATAATCGCTTTTGAATGACGGAATCATTTTTATTTTCTCCTTTAAAATACAATGGCGGGGACAAGACCCCGCCTTTTTTATATATTTGTCAGACTGTCAACATAGCCTGTTCTTTTTAAAAGTGTTGATGAGGAAATCTGCGAAATATAAACCTTTTCGTTACCGTCCTTGTCAATGCAGACGATAAAAGATTTCGGCAAATCGGTGCAGACATTTTCAACTTTACCCGCTTTTTCTGCCATGGTGAGATAATTACGGGTGCTTTTTGAAACTGTTGTTGTGTCCAGATCAAAAATTCCGATTATTTCCTCAAAGGTTATAACCTTATCCATTCCGAGATGAAGATACATTTTTTTACTCCATTTCAGTTATTTTTCCGTCTTTAACTTCGAATGCTTTGCCTTTTTTGGAACGAAGCAATTGAGACGGGTCACAGCAAGTAATAAAAACCTGCCAGTTATCAAGATAATTCAGAATGAAAGTCTGTCTGCCCTCATCAAGCTCACTCATAACATCGTCGAGCAGAACAACGGGACATTCACCCGTTATTTCTTCAATTATTGATGCTTCTCCGAGCTTCATTGCAAGCGCACAGCTTCTCTGCTGACCCTGAGAGCCGTAAACTCTCACATCGCGGTCATTGAGTATCAGAACGAGGTCATCCGTGTGGGGACCAACGTTTGTATAAAGCCTTTTTATGTCGGCTTCTCTGCTTTTGAGAAGATTTTCGGATAATTTTTGTTTTATTTCTTCTTCAGAAATATTTTCTTTTGAAAAATCATAATAAAACGAAAATTTTTCTCTTCCCGAGCTGATGCCTTCATAAATTTCAGAAGAAATTCTTGAAAGCATTTCAACATAATCAAGCCTGTATTTGATTATTTTTGCGCCGAGATTGACAAGCTCCGTATCCCACGGCGCCATATAATCATATTCAAAGCTCTTTTCGCCGAGTTTTTTGAGCAGCGCATTTCTCTGATCGAGTGTGCGAAGATATCTGCTCATTATAACGGCATAATTCGGCTTCACAAGGCTGAGCGCAACATCGAGCATCTTTCTTCTTTCGCCCGGACCGTCCTGAACAAGACCGAGTGTGTTAGGAGAAAAAACAACCGCATAAAATTTGCCCATCATAACTCTCGGAGAGTTTTCGTTAACTCCGTTGAGAATGATTTCCTTGCGTTTGTTGATTTTCATCAGGACATTTTGTTCACGCATATGTGAATAAAAATCCGAATTTATTTCAGCTTCGTTTTCACCCTGCTTTATCAGCTGAATGTTTTTTCTTGCACGGAAGCTGTAAAATCCCGTTAAAAGCCAGATGCTTTCAATCAGATTTGTTTTTCCCTGACCGTTTTCGCCGTAAATGACGTTCATTTCAGGGTGGGGATTGAAAGAAATTTCTTCTATGTTTCTGAATTTTTTTACGAAATGGGCATTGATTATCAACTTTTCACCCATCCTTTCGTAAAATTATTCAACAATATAAATTACTCTTTCAAATTCTGCGCTGTCGCCGCTTCTGAGCTTCTTGCCTCTTGAAGTGCAGACCTCGCCGTTAACCTTGACCTCGCCGTCCTGAATAACGATTTTTGCGTGGCCGCCCGTCTGAACGGCATCGCACATCTTCAGGAATGAGTCAAGACGAATAAAATCAGTATCTATTTTTTTTGTTATCTGTTGCTTTTCGGCAACCTTGACTTTAATCTTCATTTTTCAGCCTCACAGGAAGAATAAGGAATGTGAACGAATCACCTTCGTTGGGAACAATGAGAATGGGTGCAACAGCACCGTTGAGAACAATTTTAACCTCATCGGTGTCGCAGACCTTGAGAGCTTCAAGCATATACTTGTTATTAAAGCCGATTGTTACATCGTCACCCTCAATTGTTGCGGCAATTTTATCGTTTGCAGTACCAAGTGATGAAATGCAGGACATCTTAATGAGATTTTCGCCGAAAACGCACTTGATGGGGCTCTTTATTTTATCTGTAATGATAAGAGATGTTCTGTCAATGCTTTCGATAAGCTTTCTTGTGTCAACGGTAACAACGGATTTCTGAGTTGAGGGAATTGCCGCTTTATAATTAAGAAATTCGCCGTCAAGAAGTCTTGATGTTATCGCATAACCTGCAACTTCAAAAACAATGTGTCTCTTGCCGACACTGATAACAATGGGTTCTTCATCGTCATTTATGAGCTTGAGAACCTCTGAAAGTGTCTTTGCGGGAACAACGAATGAAAGATTTTCGCCTTCATAACGAATCTGCTCATTTCTGATTGCAAGACGGACACCGTCAACGGCAATAAGGCGAAGATGACCTGCTTCAACCTCAAATTTGATACCTGTGTGAACAATTTTGCTGTCTTTTATTGCAACAGAGAAAATTGTTTTTCTGACCATATCGCGGAGAACCTTCTGCTCAACCTCAATGGGATATCCGCCCGAAACAGAGGGAAGGTCGGGGAATTCTTCAGCCGAAATACCTATGAGTGTTGATTCAAATTCGCCGCAGGTAATTGAAGCGATGTGTCTTTCATCACTTTCAATATTAACGAAATCCTCGGGAAGCTTTCTGAGTGTTTCGCTGAACATATGGGCATTGAGAACAAGCTCGCCCTCTTCTTCAACTCTTGCACCTATAACAGTTTCGATTCCCATTTCAAGGTCATAGCCTTTGAGATAAAGAAGATTGTCCTTTGCTATCATCAGAATGCCCTCAATTGCGGGAATTGCAGTTTTTGTTGAAGCAGCTCTCTGGACAATCTGGCAAGCCTCTGAAAGCTCAAGTGTGTTACAGATAACTTTCATCTTTTTTCCTCCTGTTTTCTGCCGCCGACCTGCCGGTCGGCACCTTTTCGGGGTTTTTTGTTTTAAATAGGTATGTAGGTTATATATATTATAGTAGTAGTAGTAGGGTGCGTGGAAATGTGGTATAACTTCCGAAAGCCAAGATATTCCTGAATTTCGGACAAAATTTTCTCAACAATGAAAAGTGGATAAAAATCGGATATCCACTTCCCTTATTTTTACAGGTTGACAATGTGGAAAACCTGTGTGTGGAAAAGGATAAATAAGTGGAAAACTTTGTTTAAAATTATAACTCGTTTCTGCCTTCAATTGCCCTTATCAGAGTGAATTCATCGGCATATTCAAGGTCTGCGCCGACGGGCACGCCGTAAGCAAGTCTGCTGACATTGATTCCGAGAGGCTTTATTATCCTTGAAATGTACATTGCCGTTGCTTCGCCTTCAACCGTCGGATTTGTTGCCATAATAATTTCCTTAACGTTTTCGTCGGAAAGACGTTTAAGAAGCTCTTTTATGCAGATATCCTCGGGACTGATGTCATTCATCGGAGAAATTGCGCCGTGAAGCACGTGATAAAGACCGTTATATTCGTGAGTTCGCTCAATTGCGATAACGTCTCTCGGGTCTTCAACAACGCAGATTACCGATTTATCTCTGGAGGGTGAGGTGCATACCGAGCAAACCTCGCCGTCGGTAAGATTACAGCAGATTTCACAGCGGTGAATCGATTCACGGGCATTGAGAATTGTCTGAGTAAATTTTTCCGCATCCGAATCGCTCATTTCAAGAATATGAAAGGCGAGTCTTTGTGCACTTTTTCTTCCGACAGACGGAAGTCTCGCAAATTGCTCGATAAGTCTGTCAAGAGACGGAGTAAAGCCGCTCATCAGAAAAGACCGGGAATGGAAAGACCGCCCTTAGCCTGTTCCATGCCTTTTTCCATTGCTTCGTTTGCCTTGCGGAGGCTTTCATTGAAAGCCGAAATGATGAGGTCCTGAAGCATTTCGATATCTTCGGGGTCAACAATTTCAGGCTTGAGGTTAACAGCGATAACCTCGTGTGCGCCGTTTACAACAACTTCAACTGCGCCGCCGCCGACTGTTGATGAAAATTCGGTTGCTTCAACTTCCTGCTGAATGCGGGTCATATTCTCCTGCATTTCCTGAATTTTCTTCATCATATTTCCGCCCTGAGGAGCGCCGGGAATTCTTGCTTTCATATTTATATCCTCCGTTAATTGTTATTAAATCTGTTAATTTTGTTTTTCAGCTCTTCAAGCGGACTTGAAGCAGCCTTGGGTTTTTCAACGGTTGCAACCGCTATTTTCATTTTCTGACCGACTGTCTCATAAACAGCTTTTGCAAGCTCCTTGTAATGAGTGTCTGTGCAGATGAAATCATAAAGTGTGGGATTATCCGAATTGATAACAATTCTTCCGTTTTTGATATTTGCGCTTGAACCTGCGAGAATTCCGAAAAGGGGAATATCATATTTAAGCAGTTTATCAAGAACATCTGACCAGCCTGAGAAAGGACCGTCGGGAACGGGTGCGGCATCGTCTGCGGGAGGCGGTGTCTGCGGAACAGGCGGTTTTTCTTCCTGCTCGGGTTCATTTGCTTCGGGTTTTGAATCAGGTGCGGGCGTCGGAGCGGGAGCAGGTGCCGATGCGGGTGCCGCCGTCTGAGTCTGAACGGAAATTTTACCCGATGCGAGCATCTCTTCAAGCTTTGCGATTCTTTCTTCGAGTTCGGGAGAAGCCGAGCCCGATGAGGGTCCGCACATTTTGATGACTGCGGCTTCAAGCTGAATTTTTTTGTTTGCCGCATTCTTTATATTTTTTGAAGTCTGACCGAGAATTTCGATGCAGTCAAGAATTTTTGATAATCTGAGAGAAGCTGCGCGTTCTTTCAGCTTTGAAAGTTCATCCTTTGAGCAGACAACAAGACCGTCACACTCGTTGACTGTTTTTGCAACCATAAGATTGCGGAAATGAAGTGTCAGCTCTGTGCAGAGACTGTCTATGTCGCAGGCTTCGCTGTGAAGCTTTGAAACAAGCTTGAGTGCATTGGTGAAATCGGAGTTTGCAACAAATTCGGAAAATGCGAAAAGATGCATTGTGCCCGCAATTCCTGCCGCGGCGCTGACTGTGTTTTCGTCAACATCGCTTCCCATTGCAAAGCAACGGTCAAGAAGTGAAAGAGCATCACGCATACCGCCGTCCGCAATTCTTGCAATGAGGCTTGCAGCGCCTTCGGTTATGCTTGCATTTTCGTTTTCCGCAACGTAAATGAGTCTGTTTGTGATGTCCTCCGGAGAAATTCGTTTGAAATCGAATCTCTGACATCTTGAAAGAATTGTTGCGGGAAGCTTATGAATTTCTGTTGTTGCAAGGATAAAAATAACGTGTGAGGGAGGCTCTTCAAGAGTTTTGAGAAGCGCATTGAATGCGCCGATTGAGAGCATATGAACCTCGTCTATGATATAAACTCTGTATTTTGCGTTAACGGGAGTGAAGTTTGCTTCCTCGCGAAGGTCACGGATATTGTCAACACCGTTGTTACTTGCGGCGTCGATTTCGATAACGTCAAGAATTGAGCCGTTTTCGATTCCCTTGCAGATTTCGCATTCGTTGCAGGGATTTCCGTTGACGGGTGAAAGACAGTTGACTGCTTTTGAAAGAATTTTTGCGCACGAGGTTTTACCCGTACCTCTTGAACCCGTGAAAAGATAAGCATGAGAAATTCTTCCGCTTTCAAGCTGACTCTGCAATGTTTTTGTAACGTGAGGCTGACCGCTGACATCGTCGAATGTTTTCGGTCTCCATTTACGGTAAAGTGCCTGATACAAAATTCTCACCCTCTTTAAAAAAATAGAGAGCTTTCTCTTGGTCATATGGCGGTAGGCAGACTGTGGCGCACAAGACTGTCCGCTTAATGCTGCTCGGTTCACCCGCCTGACATGGTTCACGGTGTCCTGTCGCACAGGACCCACACGCCACATGACCAAAATAAAGCTCTGCTTACCATATTATTATATAATATATTTATAATAATATCAAGTGAAATTTTCTGTTTTTGACTCAAAATAATAAAAAAACGCCGTAAAACAGCATTGTTTTTTCACAATTATCCCGTTTTCGGAATATCCTGTTAAAAAGGGAGGCATCTGAATGAAAGAATCATATTTTCTCGGCTCAAGCGGTAAAAACGGTTTTTTTTCCTGCTTTAATCAGCTGACACCGAAAATCGAAGGTCAGTATACCTATATTATCAAAGGCGGACCGGGCACGGGCAAATCTTCAATGATGAAAAGAATTGCAGAAGAAATGGAAAAAAGAGACATCAACTGCGAAAGAATTTATTGCTCATCAGACCCGAATTCTCTTGACGGAGTTATTTTTCCGTCGCTTCGTGTGAGCGTTTGTGACGGAACATCACCGCATATGATTGACCCCGATTATCCCGGCGCAACAGGGGAAATAGTAAACCTCGGAGACTGCTGGGACAAAGAAAAACTGCTTGAAAACAAGGAAAAAATAATAAAGCTGACCGATGAAAACAAATCGTGCCACAAGAGAAGCCGAAGATTCATTGATTCCGCTTTTTCCGTTTTCGGCGACGGCGAGAGAATATGCAGAGAATGTCTCGACAAAAGAAGACTTGAAAGATATGCAACAAGGCTTGCAAACCGATATTTCAAGAAACCGTCGGGGAAAATCGGTCTTGAAAAAACAAGACTTTTTGATGCCATAACTCCCGAGGGATATTTTTTCTTTTCAAGCACCGTCAACGGACTCTGCGATTTTAAAATTGTTTTTGACGACGATTTCGGTGTTGCTTCATCAAAGCTGATAAAAGAGCTTCGCACCTATGCGCTTGCAAGCGGATATTCCGTGATTTCAAGCCCGAATGTCAACGGCGAGGGACTGCGCCACATTATTATCAAGGAGCTTTCGCTCGGATTTTTTACCCGCGACAGACTTTGCAGGCTTGATTTTATTCCGACCCGAAATGTCGGACTTAAAAGATTTTATGATTCCGAAAAGATGCACGATTACAAGGCGAGACTCAATTTTTCAAAGAAAGCATCAAAAGAATTGCTCGATGAGGCGGTTTCCGCCCTGATTTCGGCAAAAACGGTCCACGATGAGCTTGAAAGTGTTTATATCGAAGCAATGGATTTTGAAAAAAGCGAAAAAATTGCCGAAGAACTCATTGAAAGAATATGGAAAAGCGAATGGTGGAACGAGTAGTTTTGCAGAGAAAAAAATTAAAACCCCCTTGAAACTCAAGGGGGTCAGTAATCAGCATATTTTTATTTCAGGATTATGCTTCTTCCTGCTTCTTTGCAAAGCACTCGCTGCAGTAAACAGGTCTGTCCTCACGCGGCTTAAAGGGAACCTTTGCAACTCCACCGCAGGAATCGCAGGTTGCTTCAAACCACTCACGCTCGCCACGAGTTGCGTTCTTGCGTGCATCACGGCAAGCCTTGCAACGCTGGGGTTCGTTAACGAAACCTTTCTCAGCATAGAATTCCTGTTCACCGGCTGTGAAAACGAATTCGTTGCCACATTCCTTACAGATGAGAGTCTTGTCTTCGTACATGATTTTTTAACCTCGCTTGAAAATATTTTTCGCCCTTGGACGGATTTGCACCGCCACCTTTGATTATCAACGCTCTTCTTTAAGCTACGGGGGCATATTTAAAATTCCTCATAAGGAATATTTAAATCTTTTCCTTGATTTTTTTTCGTATTCTCTGGAATGCGTTATCAACCGCCTTGATGCTGCAATCAAGCTCATCGGCAATTTCAGCTCGGTTTTTGCCGCTGATTTTCAGGTCAATAACCTTCTGTTCAAAATCGGAAAGAGTCATTTTAAGGATTTCGAGAAGTATCTGATATTCAAAAATATCAAAAGCTTCGCTTTCGGCGCTTCTGACAACGGATTTGCTGTCTTCAACCGTTTCGTCAATGGAGACCGCCTGAGTGAGCGCCTCGTTTTTGCGGTTGAACATTCTTTCATATGCCGTATAAATCTCATTTTTAATCAGAGTGTTTGCATATGTTCTGAATTTTACACCTTTTGAGGGGTCAAACGAATAAACAGCCTTGACAAAACCTATCATACCTTCCTGAGAGAGGTCGTCTCCCTCGATGCGGGCATGCTTATACTGAGCCGCTTTCGCTTCGGCAACGGGGGCAATCGCCGCAACGAGCAATCCCATTGCTTCGTCGTCACCGTTTGCGGCAAGCACCGCAAGCTCTTCTTCACTGAGGTTTTTTTTGCTGATATCCTGCATTTTTACTCCTCTGAAAATCCTCTTACACACAATAATAAAATAATTTTTGAATTTTGTCAACAACTTTTTGTTTACACCAATAAAATATTTTTGTGAATAGTGCCCAATAAAACGTTTTTTCGCCATATATAGTGTTTTTTCCAATAAAAAAATATAATTTTTTTCAGCGGATTATCATTTATTTTCACATCATAAAACAATTCTCAAACCGAAAAATAAAAAAGAGGTGTGGGAAAAATGAGCGAAAGAAGCAAAATTGCGTGGCAGGTGACGATTGCGGCGGCGGTCAATCTGATAATCCTTGTAATCATCATTGCAATGAGCAAAACCGATGTATATGCGATGGGTCTGGGAAGCGGCGGAGAGAGAGTAAGTGCCGTTCAGAGAGCGTTGAAAAGCAGAGGATATTATACGGGAGAAATCAACGGTTTTTACGATTTTTCAACCCGCAGAGGGATAAAAAACTTTCAGACGGACAACGGGATTGAGCCAAGCGGAAATGCAGATTTTGAAACCTGCAGAGCATTGGGTATTACCTGTGAAAACAGAGTTTTTTCTTTTGAAGCGGAAATTCTTGCGAGATATGTGCAGTTTGTCTGCGGAGGCAGGGAATATTCCGAAAAATTTGAGCTTTGCGAAGAAATCCTTGAAAAAAAAGAGGACGGACAACCTCTTTACGGACTTCTGACAGCGGAAAACCCCATATTTTATAAAAAAATAACCGAAATCGAGCCTGACCCCGATTCGGTGCGTGCCGCCTGCAGAGCTTTTTTAATTCGGAATTCGGAATGCGTAATTAGGAATTAAGGGTCTGCGACGCATTATATAATGGGTACGGGCGAAGCCCGTCCTTAATTCCGAATTCATAATTCCGAATTCCTAATTAAAAACGGCGTGAGACCTGCCCACGCCGTACATAAATTATTTTACGTTTTTGCCGAAACGCTTGATTTTCTGAGTTGTTGTCTTTTCAAGTGCATTTGAAAGAACTTCAACGATTTTGATTCTCTTGTAGCCGGGAATCTTCTTGTTGACTTCCTTAACTGCACCGTTGACAGCCTTTTCAACCTCTTCTTTCTTGAGGTTGCGTCCGAATTTTTCCTTGAGATAATCAAGGTTGGGGAAGATTTTTGCCTTAACAGCTGTTTCGCCGTTTTCCTCTGAGGGAAGAACGATAACTTCGCCGATTTCGGGATACTGCGAAAGTCTTGTTTCAAGCTCTTCGGGATAAATATTCTTGCCGTTTTCGGTAACGATAACGTTTTTGCTTCTGCCCTTGATGAAAAGGTCGCCCTCTTCGTTAATCATTCCGAGGTCGCCTGTGTGGAACCAGCCGTCACGGAGAACTTCGTTGGTTGCTTCTTCATCGTTGAAGTAGCCGAGCATAATGTTGTCGCCTCTTGCGAGAATTTCGCCTATGCCTTCTTCGTTGGGATTGTCGATTTTCAGCTCAACGCCGGGAATTGCCTTGCCTGTTGAATCGGGATTGAGATAGAAATCGCTGTTGCCTGCAAGAAGGGGTGAGCATTCAGTAAGACCGTAGCCCTGAAGAGTACGGATTCCGAAAACTTCAAAATCTTCAATGAGAGAAGTGTCAAGCTCTGCGGCGCCGACAATGAAAACGCGGAGCTTTCCGCCGAGTGTCTTCTTAACCTTTGCGCAGACAATCTTTCTGAGGATCCAGGGAAGCTTTTTCATTGCCGAAGCGAGAGACTCGGTTTCAAAAGCAGCCTTGTATTTTGCGGGAACGCCGTCTGCAACGGATTTCTTGATTCTCTTGCTGAGCACCTTGAGAAGTGCGGGAACAACAACGAGAATTGAGGGGCTGTATTCAGCCATATTCTTTGCAACCTTGGTCAGACCGTCGCAATAGGAAATGCAGCAGCCTCTGCTGAAAACAAGCATAAAGTCAAGAGTACATTCGTATGTGTGATGAAGAGGAAGAATTGAAAGAACCTTGTCCGTATCGTAAACGCGGAACATCTGAACAGTCTGATGAATGTTTGAGCAGATGTTGTCCTGCGAGAGGCACACGCCTTTTGAATTGCCTGTTGTGCCCGAAGTGAAGATGAGGATTCTCATTTCATCCTTGCCGATTTCGATTTCGTCAACCTTTTTGTAATCGGCGGGAGCAGCCTGAGAAGCGAGTTTTCTCAGACTATTGAAATCAATATAGTCGATTTCGCGGTCAACAACCTTTCTGAGGCTGTCAAGCTTGTCTGTATCCGAAACAACGGCGCAGCATTCAGCGGCATCAAGGAAATCCTTAACATCCTCGCTCTGAAGCTCTTTATCGATGGGAACAACAACGCCGACGGTTGCGGCACAAAGATATGCGAGACCCCACTCAAAGGAGTTTTTGCCTGTTACGGCAATTCTCTTTCCGAGATAACCCATATCGATGAACTTCACGCAAAGGCTGTAGAAAAGTTCTTTCATCTCGTTATAGGAGATGTTTCTGATTGAGCCGTCCTCGTTTTTGACCTCGAAAGCAGTTTTGTTGCCGAATTTTGCGGCAGTTGAGCTTACAAGGTCACGGAAGTCCTTAAGTTTTGTTTCTTTATAAAAGTTATATGTTTTAGGCATTCTCTTTCTCCGTTACACAAAAAATCAGCCATTTTAGGCTGTATGATAAGTATAACATTTATATATAAAGAAGTCTATTAAGATTTACTTAAGATTATTGAGGATTGTAAACAATTTGTAAACAAAAGCCAAAAAACGGCGGGAGCAAGCCCCGCCGTTGCAACAATGTATTATTTTCTGTTTTTCAGATAGCTGAAAAATTCCTCCGCACCTTCTTCAAATGCGGTGAAAATCTCGTCTGCCGTTTCAAAAACTGCTCTGCGAAGACAGACAACGGCATCCCAGAGATTATTTGCCCATCTGATTTCTTCAAATGCGTATCTTATATCGGAAGCAGCATTGTAGAAAATATAATATATTTTGTAGTTAAGATGCTGACGGTTTTCTTTGTCGGTTGCTTCGTGCGTTGTGCATTCTTTCTCGATGAAAGGCTCACCGCCGATAGACACATAAAAATAAACCGTGCCGCCGATGTTATCGTAGTAATAATCAATCGGGAAGGCATAAGGATTACCGTTGTGAAGATCAACCTCAAACCATTCTCCGCTTTCAACAGACAGCGTTTTTGTGTAGCCGTCCGCATATGTGACAGTGAGCTCCATATCTTTGAAGTCATAGAGAATTTCACCGCTGTATGCGATGGAAACGTCAGTATAATCCTCAAGGTTTTCAACTTCAACCTTGGTTATCTGCTTGCTGATGGGATAAACGGAAATTGTTTTTTCAAACGCTTCATTCAAAAAGTAAACCGTAACATCATATTCGCCGTTTTCAATTTCCTTTTCACTTGAACAAATCAGATAAAAATATGAAGTCTGAAGTTTTTTTCCCGAATCAAAAAGAATTTCGGTTTTTCCGCTGTCAAAGGAATAGGTGTTTCCGGGATATTTTCCTTCCTCATCGTAGTATCTTTCAATATTCCAGTACCAAACAAGATAGTATTCCGTGCCGCCCTCAAAGGAAATGTCGCTTACGGAGCTGCCGTAATAAGTGATTTCAACATTTGCAGGATCGCCCGATTCGGCATAGTATCCGATATAGCTCAGAAGAAAATATTCGCCTTCTTCAAGATAAACGAGATATGAGTCGGTATCGTAATCGTCGTCTGTTTCGAGATACTGCATCTCCATTATTTCATCCGTAAAACCGTTTTCATCCTCAACGGGAATAAAGAAGTGTTCGATTTCGCGCCAGTTATAGGTTACGGTATAGTAGCCTTCATTTTCTGCATTGAATGTGCAGTAAAGGGGATTACCCGACGGGAGTTCGATCGTATTTTTTCCTTCTGTGAGGTTGCCTGCAAAAACATATTCTTCATCATACAGGAAAAGAGAGTTTTTTTCTTCCGCAGCAAGAGCGGAGAGAGGACCGAAAGCAATGATGAATGCAAGAATTGAAGCGGTGAGAATTTTCAAAGTTTTTTTCATTTTGTTTGCCCCCTAATTAACTTTATTTGGTAATTTAATATTAGCATATTAACTTATGACTGTCAATGAACACTGATTGATAAAAACTATGAAAAAAGACTGCCTCTCCCGAGACAGTCTTTTTGTTTAAAATGCAAATGTCATAACAAGCATAACAACCCAGAAAATAAGGGGAATGCAGAATTTTTCAAGGTATGCGCCGACATAAGTGATGATTGACGGAATGAACATCAGGATTTTACCGATAATTGATGCTCTGCCCTTTGAGAAAACCGCATCCGTGAGGTTCATTGCATCCTCAACGAGCGGGAACAGACTGCAAAGAAGCGAAATTCCGAGATATGTCATAAGAACATAGAAGATGAAAAGTGCGGGAGAATCGCTGAATGAAATTCCCATATAGGCGAGATTCACGAAGCCCATAAGGAAAATCGGAAGACCCGTCATAAGGTTCATAAAGCCCGGACCCGTTGCGATAAGGTAAGCTGCGCCGCTCTTTTGAGCAAGTGCGTGCTCAACGTGGCCGCAAGCCTCGTCAATTCGGAGATAACCCGGTGTTTCAACGGGAAGACCGAGAAGCTTGCAGGTAAGCTGCTCCCAGAATCCTCTGAGATATGCTCCGGGGAAAGTCAGTATTTTAAAGAAAATATAGAGCTTTGTCATACCAGGTCGCAGCCTCCTTCCGTAAGAACTTCCTGAACGGTCTTTTCGCCGTTTACAATCTGAGTGAGCTTATCCGAAAGCTCAACACCCTCATAGGAAGCAAGAATATCTGTAATATAAATTGCATTTTCCGATGACATTGCGCCAAACTTGTTGCAAAGATATGCGCAGATATAAACCGTGTTATCAAGCTCAACGGTGTAAGCACTGCTGTCACCGTAGTAATAGTAGAGATTATATGCAGTTGTGTTTGCAATGTATGCCTGCTCATATGCGCTGTCATAATCGCCCTCAAGGAGATAAAGAAGCGCAAGCTGACGGTAGATTTCGGGCACGGTGCCGTAGGTTTCGAGCGCCTCGTTGAGAAGTGCCTTTGCCTTTTCGGTTTCACCCTGACAGCGAAGAACGATTGATCTGAGAATGTAAGCGGTGTCATAGCCTTCGTTGTGTTTTTCAAAAGTGGTGCAGGTTTCGTCTGCGGCTTCAATGTTGCCCTGTGCAATCTGGGTTTCAACCTTGAGAGTGTAATAATCGAAAGCGGTGTTGTCGCGCTCAATCATTTCATCAAGCAGAGCAATTGCTTCCTCGCTCTTTCCGGCATCATTGAGAATGTTTACATAATCAGTGTAATAAAGCCATCTGTAATCCTTGCCGCTTGCTTTTGCGGAAGCATCCATTTTCTCAAAGTAGGTAAGCTGTTCTTCGATGGGAATACCGAAATAGTTTGCGGCAGCGGTAATGAAATAGTCAACATAAACATCATCAACGCCTTCAGTGCCTCTGAAAGATTCAAATTTTGCGGAAACCTCTTCAAAGTCGCTCAGATTTGATGTCATCATCTGAATTCCGTCATAAAGAGTTTCGTAGCTTGTTTTGTATGCTTCCTGGCTCTCCTTATAGCTGCGAAGGTCTGCATTTTTTTCAATTTCATCCTCGGAGAAGAAATTAGTTGCATATGAATAAGCATCAAGAGGATTTGAATACTTTGCAACTGCATTGACAAGCTTGAGCTTTACGCTTTTGCCTGTTTTAACAAAATTGTTGAGGGGCGATGAGCCGAGAATTGAATTAACTTCGCTTGCAACTGTATCAACCTCGCTGTATTCAAGAAAAGCGGTGTACCAGCTGTTGTTTTCAGCGGCAATGTCGCCTTTGACAACCTGAATTGCAGGTGCGCTGATAAGGAAAGATACAGCCAGTGCAAAAACACTCAGCATAAGCACTGCCGCACCGCATACCCATGCAAGGAAAGGCGGTTTTCTTTTAAGCATCTGAGCTTCACAGCTCTCGCAGTAGCTTCTGCCCTCTGAAAGTGCGTTTTCTTCGCACAGGGGACAGAGTTCAACCTCTTCCTGTTCCTCTGCTGTTTCTGCAGATTCTTCTGTTGTTTCTGCAGTTTCGTCTTCGGAAGCTTCTTCTTCGGCGATTTCGGCTTCCTGAGCTTCAACCGTTTCTTCGGTCTCTTCAACGGTTTCGGTTATTTCGTTTTCTTCTTCGGGAGTGGCGTTCATAAGTTCTTTATCCAAGCCGTTGTCCTCCTTTAATCATAATCAAAATTATTCTATCACTATTTGTTACCGATTTCAAATAAAATTTAAAATATTTACATATTATTTAATTATGGTATAATATATCATATAAAAAGTTTTGGAGGCAGGGAAATGAAAGAAATCAACATCAGAGATATAAAAATCAGCGCCGCTGAGCTTATTTCCGACGGCTGGGCATTGCTTACGGCGGGAAATGAAGAAAAATATAATACAATGACCGTCAGCTGGGGTGCACTCGGAGAAATCTGGGGCAAGGATGCGGCTTTTGTGTTTGTGCGTCCTCAGAGATACACTTATGAATTCATTGAAAAGGAAGAGTTTTTCACTCTTTCTTTCTACGGCAGTGAATTCAAAGATGCTTTGCGCCTTTGCGGCTCAAAAAGCGGCAGAGATATTGACAAGGCGCAGGCAACTGGACTCACACCTGTTTTTACGGACGGCACGGTAACGTTTGAACAGGCAAAATATACTGTTGTGTGCCGCAAAATGGCATCGCAGTTTATCGACCCCGCAGGCTTCAACGATGCATCAATCGAGAATAACTATGCCAACAAGGACTATCATAAGGTATATATCGGAGAAATAGTGAAAGTATACGAAGCATAAGAGAAAAGCGCCTTTTTCGGGCGCTTTTTCAGATTTTTGTCACCTTTTCCGTTTTTTATTCGTGTATATAGTGAAACGGGGGGACAGGAATGTCAAGGAGGTGTTTGATTGGCAAATAAAAAAATCGGTCTTCTGCCTGATGCCGAAAGGGCGGTTATGACCTATGGCGACAGTCTTTACAGGCTTTGCACGGTTATGCTGCGAAACGGTGAAGAGGCAAAGGATGCCGTTCAGGAATGCTTTCTTAAATACATAATGAAAGCGCCCGCATTTGCCGATGATGAGCACGAAAAAGCGTGGCTGATAAGGGTTGCATCCAATCAGTGCAAGGATATGCTCAGGCAAAGAAAACGCAGGGATTATCTCAGTCTTGATGAAATCAGAGGGCTTGGCACAAGCGAGGATAATGCGCAAATCCTCGGTTTGCTTGCTTCTCTTGACGAAAAATACAGGCTTGTTATCCATCTGCATTATGTTGAGGGCTACAAGGTTGAAGAAATTTCGGCAATGCTGGGCATAACCGCCGCGGCGGCGAAAAAACGTCTGCAAAGAGGCAGAGAAATGCTCAAAGAAATTTATGAAAAGGAGGAGAACCGAAATGGATTTTGATAAAATCAGATCTGCGGCGCAGGAAATAAAGCTTTCCGATTCGGAAAAGCTGAAAATGATTGAAGTCTGCGAAAAAGCAAAGACATCAAAAAAGAAAAACCGCCATGTGCCCGCAATCGTTGCGGCAGCGGCGGCTGTGGTTCTCGTTCTTTTTTCGCCCGGATTTCTTTTCAGGGCAAGTATGAAAGATTCTGCGCCGATGGAAAATATGGCGGCAAACGATTATGATTTTCTTGCTGACGAACATGTTGAGGAAGACGGTCTCGGCATATCATTGCAATCATCCTCAAAAGTAGCTTACAGAAGCATTTATTATGAAATTCCCAAGGAATTCAGAGAGCTTGTTTCCGAAAAAGAATATAACGAATGGGAAAGCAGACTGATTGGCGCCCACGGAATGCCTGTTTTCAGCTTTATTCTGAATTTTGACATAAGCCGTGAGGAGTTTGACAGGGCAAATGCCGCCTATGCGCAGAGAGTTTATGAGGATTTCGGGATGGTGCCTCTTCTCCGTGCGGCAGACTGCGCAGAGCAGGAGCAGGCGGAAATATTCAACGCAGATGTTATCTACACTTTCAATATAACTGAAATCCAGGAATACTACCGTGTTCCCGAATATGCCTTTTCGTCAATGAGAGAGTTTTCATATGCTGTGCGAAACGGTTATTCGTCACTTTCGCAGCAGGCAGAGATTGTTATAAATGAAAAAAGAGCCGACTCACCGGATAAGTGAGTCGGTTAAGAAAAAGCAAAAATTATTCAATGATTTCCCATGCGGTTGTTTCTTTGAAGCTTTTTACAAGCTCATCATATGTAAGATCAAAGCCTTCATATGCTTTTTTATAGCTCTTTTTGTATACAATAAGACGAAGGTCGTCATCGTGTTTGACAAGTTTGTTATTGCCCTTATCGCCCTGACCCTTGATTACATAGTAGTTGCTTTCAGGATAGAAGCAATATGTAAGCATATAGTCTGCGAAGCCGTTTTTGTCAAAATAAATTTCTCGGAATCTTTCGGTTCCGTCGCTTTTGTTGTAATTTCTCATAACAAGTTTTTTGCCTTTTTTGCTGTTACCGAGTTCATCGAGAACCTCGTCCTTTGCTCCGACAATAGCAGCTTCCTGACTTGAAACTTCAGCCGCATATTCGGATTCTTTTTCAGCTCTCTTTGATGCCTTTTCTTCAGGAGTAAGCTCCTTGAATGAGCAGGCAGAGATTGACACAACGGATGCAAGAGCCAAAAGTAAAGCAATTATTTTTTTCATTATAAAACCTCCCGTATATTTTATACTTATACAATAATATTACCGCATATTCGGGCAAAAAAGTCAATGCTTTTCAAGAAAATTTACATTTATATTAAATTTTACGGACATTTTCGGAGCAAATCCGATTGAATATAAGAAAGGAAGGATAATTATGAAAAAACTTTCAGCCATTATTTTATGTCTTGTTCTGGCGCTTTCCCTTTGTGCCTGCGGCGCAAAAATGAACGACGGCGAAGCGATGAATCTCTATGCTGCCGAGGATATGATGGTTCAGGAAAACGGTTCTGTATCGTTGCAGTCGCTTGCGGATTCGGCGGCGGGAATGCCGACAGAAGAGGTCAAGGAGTCTCCGACACAGCAGAACGAAAAAATTATCAAAACCGTTGAGCTTTATGCAGAAACAAAGGAATACACCGCTTATATCAACGCAATCAAGGCGGATGTCAGCGCGTTGGGCGGCTATGTTGAGAATTCCTCGACCGATTTGGGCAACAAATCAAACCGCAACAGAAGTGCACAGCTTGTTGTCAGAATTCCTGCAGAAAAGCTTGATGAATTTCTCGCAAAGGCAGGCGAAAACGGCAATATCACAAGCATAACCGAGCAACAGAAAAATGTGACCCTTGAATATGTTGACATTGAAAGCCGTATTTCGGCATTCAGGACCGAGCGTGACACCCTCACAAAGCTTCTTGCCGAAGCGGCATCGCTCGAAAACGTGCTTGCAATTCAGGAAAGACTTTCGGAAGTCAACTATGAAATCGAAAATTACACCGCACAGCTCAGAGTGCTTGAAAACAGAGTAGGTTACAGCACCGTCACAATGCACATCTGGGAGGTTGAAAGAGTAACCGAAGAAGAGCCGTCACTCTGGACACAGATAAAAAACAGATTCAGAGACAACCTTGAGGATGTCGGAAATATGCTTCGCAACCTTGTTATTGATGTTGTAGGAGGAATTCCCGTTATTCTTCCCGTTGCGGCAATTGCAGTTGTTGCAATAATTATCATAAAGAAGCTTTTGAAAAAGAGGAAAGCAAAGAGAAATATAAATCAGTAAGAAAAAACCGCCGTGCTTCAGTCGAAGCACGGCGGAAATTTTTTGTTATTATTCGCAGTCGTCGCAATCGCAATCGCAGTCGATTTCGAACTCAAGAAGCTCATCGCACTTGGGGCAGTTGATGCTTCCTTCTTCAAGAATATCTCTGTCAACGCAGATAACCTCGCCGCAGCTGGGGCACTCTACATCGTAGAATTCTTCGTCTTCGTCGTCGCAATCGTCGCAGCAGCAATCGCAGTCATCAAGCTCTTCGTAAACGAAGCCTTCAAGCTCGTCAAGGTCCTCGTCAACAGCGTCAAGCTGTTCTGAAACAAGGTCAAGACCGTCTTCAAGATCGGCAACTGTAAGAGCAAGGTCATCAAGAATATCCATCATAGCCTTGATAACTTTGATTTCGGGCTTGCTTTCATCAAGTGCAAGACCTTCTGCAAGTCCTTTAAGATAAGCAACTTTTTCTGTCAGAGTCATTTTATTTTCCTCCAATTACTTATTGTTATGCACGGCTGAGATATTCGCCTGTGCGGGTGTCAACAACAATCATTTCGCCCTCATCGATGAAGAGAGGAACCTTAACCTCAGCACCTGTTTCGAGAGTTGCGGGCTTTGTTGCGTTTGTTGCAGTGTTGCCTGCAAAGCCGGGGTCAGTCTTTGTTACCTGAAGAGTAACTGAGTTGGGGGGCTCAACGCCGAAAACGCTGCCCTTGTATGAAAGGATACGGCAAGTCTCATTTTCCTTAACGAACTTGAAGTTCTCGGGAAGAGTTTCTGCACCGATGGGAACCATATCATAGGTTTCGGGGTCCATGAAGTAGTAAAGACCGCCGTCTTCATATGAATATTCCATTTCCTTGCGCTCGATGTAAGCGGTGGGGAACTTGTCGGTGGGGTTGAATGTACGTTCAACAACAGCACCGCCGATAACGTTTCTGATCTTTGTTCTTACGAAAGCAGCGCCTTTACCGGGTTTAACGTGCTGGAATTCGATTATCTGATAAACCTGACCTTCCATTTCGAAGGTTACGCCGTTTCTGAAATCGCCTGCTGATACCATAGTTTTATTTCTCCTTATAATTGTTTATATGTTGTCACAGCTATTTTATACTATTCGGTATAATTTTTCAAGTCTTTTTTTAAAGAAAGCCTTATATATTAAAGAATTATGAGCTCTTTGGGGCTGTTTGTGAGATTTTCACATCCGTTTTCGGTCACGAAAGCCATATCTTCAATGCGCACACCGAATTGCGACGGAAGATAAATTCCCGGCTCAACAGTCACAATATCTCCGACCTCAAGGGTCTGATTGCTCTTGGGGGAGAGACGCGGTTGCTCGTGAATTTCAATGCCGACACCGTGTCCCGTGCCGTGGCCGAAGAATTCGCCGTAGCCTGCATTACGGATGATGCTTCGTGCCGCCTCATCAGCATCAAAGCAGGAAACACCGCTTCTGATAACATCAAGCGATGCAAGCTGGGCGGAAAGCACGGTTTCATAAATCTCCGACTGCTTTGAGGAAACCTCACCGACTGCAACCGTGCGGGTCATATCGCTGTGGTAACCGTCAACAACTGCGCCGAAATCCATTGTTATGAAGTCGCCTTTTTCAATTTTTTTGTCAGACG
Organism: Acutalibacteraceae bacterium; assembly: GCA_045637305.1. Classification (GTDB taxonomy): domain Bacteria; phylum Bacillota; class Clostridia; order Oscillospirales; family Acutalibacteraceae; genus CAG-177. Next base: position 12,170 of record JAZTZD010000070.1, on the reverse strand, counting down.
GTACGCCGTGGGGCATTGAGGAATTCTTGCCGCTGACTGCGATTGTTTCAAACGAAACGCATTCCGCACCGTGGCTGAGCATATAGTAATCAAGCTCGAGCGCAACCTGTTTTTCGGTTACGCCCTCTTTGATAAAACCGAGAATCCGGTCAAATGCGGCTTCGGCAATGCGCTGTGCCTCAACGATTTTGCTTTTTTCATATTCGTTTTTGATGCGGCGAAGTGCGCATATCATTTCGTCCGCCTTTTCTGCCTTGCATTCGCAGGAAACAAGCGACGAAAATCTGTTGAAATCCGAAACGGAAAGCTTTTCCGCCTCGGTGAAAAGAGTTTTTATTCCGAGATTTTCCGTAAGTGCGGGAAGCTGTGAGGAAAGACTGCTCAGAAGCAGAATTTCGCTGCACCCTTTTGCGCCGTTTTGCGCCGCCTCGATATAACGGCTGTCCGCAAGAAGAATGCTTTCGGTTGCGGTTATCAGAAGATAACCGTCGGATGACGGAAAATCCGTGAGATATCGGCGGTTTTCGGGCGACACAACAATTATGCCCTCGCCGTTATTGAGTTGTGATTGAATATTTTTAATGTTCATTTTGTTCACCGTTTTTTCAATAAAAATCATCTGTTTCCCATTTTGCAGGATTTTCATCTATGTATTGCCATATTTCTTCATAATCCTGAATGCCTCTTATAATATGGTCATAAAAAAGCTTTTGCCAGACAGGAAAACCGATTTGTTTTGATACGTAACCTTTGAGCTGATTTATAACAGTTGAGATTGTAGGGGCGCCCATCGGGCGTCCGCTTTCATCACCGCGGACAGAGATGAGAAGATGAATATGGTTTGGCATAATAACATAGTTATCAACCGAAACAGACGGATAGTGAATCCTGATGTTTTGTATTGCGGAATTAACAATTTCTCCGTACTCCGATAACTCATAGGTTACCTCATACGGCGGACGCGCAATGCGCGCCCCTACGTTGTTCCAGAACAGCTTTTGCTTGTCTTTGGTGCATATTGTAATAAAATACGCACCGACCTGACTGTAGTCGTAATTTACAAGTCTGTTCGGTTTCCTTTTAGGATATTCCAATGTCTTCACCGCTTTTGTAAAAATGGGTAAAAAAGGGACAATGCCGAATGTGTGCAGCATTCGGCATTGCGTTGGGGAAAGAGAAAATAAAAATGAAAAAAGAAGATGTCAAAATAAATTTGTGAAAAGATTTACAAATCTGTCCACAATTGTATAATATTCCACACTTGTTTTATATCTGTTGTGGAAATATGAACAAACTGTAAACAAAACGCTTTTATTTTCCTTGTTTCCCTCACGCAACCAAATTTTTATTTACTGCTCAAGGAAAGCCTTGAACGCCTTGAATGCCATATAAACGTCGAGCTTTGAAACAATTTCAAAGGGTGCGTGCATTGAAAGAACGGGCACACCTACATCGACAACCTCTGCGCCGATGTTTGCAACGTATTTTGCAACGGTGCCGCCGCCGCCCTCGTCAACCTTTCCGAGCTCGCCTGTCTGCCATGCAACCTTTTCATTGTCGAAAAGAGTGCGGACTTTTGACATAAACTCTGCGTGTGCGTCATTTGTTGAGCTTTTGCCTCTTGAACCCGTGTATTTTGTGACAACGATGCCCTTGTTGAGGAAAGCTGCGTTGAGCTTGTCGTGTACCGAGGGATAGGTGGGGTCAAATCCTGCATTTACGTCAGCCGAAAGGCATTCGCTTGCGCGGATAACGTCTCTGCCGCAAAGACCCTGGGTTCTTGCAATGTCGGCAATGAAATGCTTGAGATATGCTGAATGAAGACCCGTGTTGCCGTCGGAGCCGGTTTCTTCCTTATCTGTGATTACGGTAACGCTTGTGTATTTCGGATTCGGTGCGGCGAAAGTTGCCATAATTGAGGGATAAGCGCAGACTCTGTCGTCGTGACCGTAGGAGCCGATGAGGCTGCGGTCAAATCCGACGTCGCAGGCATTGAAAGCGGGCACAAGCTCAAGCTCTGCGGAGAGGAAATCGGCTTCAATGATACCGTATTTCTCGTTGAGAATCTTCATAATATTGAGTTTTACGTTTTCGCTGCATTTGTCCGTGCTGAAGGGTCTGCTGCCCACAAGAATGTTGAGGTCTTCGCCCTTGATTGCATCTTCGATATTTTTGCTGTGCTTGTCAAGATGGGGAAGAAGGTCTGTTACAACAAATTTGGGGTCGCCCTCTTCGTCGCCGAGACGAACTGTTACGCACGAGCCGTCCTTTCTGTAGATAACTCCGTGAAGCGACAGGGGAATTGCTGTCCACTGATATTTCTTGATTCCGCCGTAATAATGTGTCTTGAAAAGAGCAAGCTCCGCATCTTCATAAAGCGGATTGGGTTTGAGGTCAAGGCGGGGAGAATCAACGTGGGAAGCAACGATTTTCGCACCCTTTTCAAGGCTTTCGGTGCCGAAAACGCAGAGAATGAGAGCCTTGCCTCTGTTGTCATAATAAACCTTGTCGCCTGCCTTGTAGCTTGCCTTGGGGTCAAAGGGCACAAAGCCCTCTTTTTCTGCAAGAGCCTTTGTGTAGGTAACAGCCTCGCGCTCGGTTTTGCAGTTATCAAGGAATTTCATATATCCTTCGCAGAATTTGTCAGCCTTTTCGGTTTCACCCTCCTCGCAGGTGTATGATGCGTGCTCGGGTGAATAAAAAAGCTCGTCCTTCAAAATTTCAGCCTGTGTTTTTTCGCTCATTTATATCAATCCTTTCAATACAAATTATTATATGCATTATATGCTTTGTTAACCTTTTTGACGTAATGCGCAGTTTCGGGAATCGGAATTTTTTCAAGCGTTTTGCCGTCGGGAGAGATTTCGGGGTCGGCAAGCCACTCGTTGATTCTGCCTCTGCCCGCGTGATAGGCGGCAATCGCCGTATCCTTTTCTTCAAATTCAGCAAGCAGAAGGCTGATGAAAAACGCACCGTATTTAACAGATGTTTCGGGGTCTGTCAGAGAAAGATTTTTCTGAGTTTCGCCCATCTTCAACTGAAGCCATTCAAAAGTTTCGGGTGTTATCTGCGTGAGACCGACGGCATTTGCCGAAGAAACGGCATCGGGTCTGAATGAGCTTTCGGTTTTTATTATCGCATAAATCAGATTCGGGTCAACCTGATATCCGATGCTGTATTTTTCAACGAATTCACCGTATTTTTTAGGGTGTAACAGCTTCATTGCGGCAGTTGAAACGGTGAATGTAACCGAGAAAACAACGGTTACGCACAGAAAAATAAGCATTGCCGCACGGATTTTTCCTTTGGTGGTCATAAATGGTGTCCTTATTACAGAATAGAGTCGGGTATTATTAAATCATTGTTATTATTCTCAATAACTATATCCGCTTTTTCTCTGTAGTATTCCTCGTCAGGCTGTGCGTTCATACGAAGAAGCGCATCAGACTCGGAAATTCCGTCTCTTTTCATTATTCTTTCAAGGCGGATTTCTTTATCGGCAACAACGCTGACTGTTTTTGTGCACAGCGCGGTCATACAGCTTTCAAAAAGCAGAGCCGCATCGATAACCGCCGCCTTTGCACCGTTTTTCTGCGCCTTGTGAATTTCTTCAACGGTCAGGCGTGTTATTTCGGGATGCGTGATTGCGTTGAGCATATCTCTGCCCTCGGGAGAAGCGAATGCTCTTCTTGCGGTTTCGCGGCGGTCAAGAATGCCGTCAACAACGATATCTTCGCCGAATTCCTTGCAGAGAGCACCGATAACCTCGGAATTTTCAACCGCTTTTCTGGCAAGAATATCGGTGTCGATTATGTGATATCCGAGATTTTCAAGCTCTTTTCCGACGGTTGTTTTGCCCGCGCCCGTCTGACCTGTCAGACCGATGACGGGAATTTCATAATCAAGGTCGATAACCCTGAATGCCGCCGAGCGGAGAAGACGGTTATACACCGCAAGACCCACACCGTCCGATGACGGACAGCGCACGAATGCACGTGAGCAGTCTGTTTCGTCAACCTTGCGAAGCGCATCAAAGAGCATCTGTCCCTGCGTTTCGCTGCTGTCAGCCCTGCCGTATTCAATATATTTTTCAAAGAATTTTCCCTCACCCTCAAAACATACGGCGCAGACCGTGTCTGTCTGGGCAAGAAGAAATTTTTTGTATTTTTCAAAGCTTCCTTTGATAATCGTAACCTGTGCCGACGGAGCATAGTGCTTGTATTTCATACCGGGAGACTGCACCTTTTCGCCCTCGTTGAGCTTTTCAAAAACGGCGTGCGAAATGCTGATTTCGCCGAGCACCTCGCAAAGCTCATCGGGAGTTACTCCGCCCGGTCGAAGAAGTGTCGGCGGGTCTGTTGCAAGAGTAATAACCGTTGATTCAACGCCGACAGAGCAGAATCCGCCGTCAACGATTGCGTCGATTTTGCCGTCAAGGTCGGTTTTAACGTGCTCCGCTCTTGTGGGACTCGGTCTGCCCGAAGCGTTTGCACTCGGCGCCGCAAGAGGCACACCCGCCGCGGCAATGATTTCCCTCGCCGTTTCGTGGGAGGGCATGCGGATTGCAACGGTTTCAAGACCTGCGCTCACGATTGAGGGCACAAGGTCGGATTTTTTCATTATAACAGTTAACGGACCGGGCCAGAATTTTTCCGCAAGTGCGTACAGCCTCGGGTCGATTTTTTCAACAAGCGGGGGGATTTCTTCAAACGTTGAAACGTGGACAATCATCGGATTATCCTGCGGTCTGCCCTTTGCCTCAAAAACCTTGCGCACCGCATCGGCATTGAATGTGTCGGCAGCAAGACCGTAGACCGTTTCGGTGGGAATTGCAACAATTCCGCCGTCTCTGAGTATCTGCGCCGCTGTTTCAACGGTGTTTTTTTCTTCCGCTTTCAGATAAAGTGTGTTCATTTTATTCTTCCTCACTCCTGAGCTTTTCGGCGGTGTCCGCCGTCACAAGAGCATCAATTATTTCATCAAGGTCGCCGTTTAAAATGGCGTCGATTTTATACAATGTAAGATTTATTCTGTGGTCGCTGACTCTGCCCTGAGGGTAGTTGTAGGTGCGGATTCGCTCGCTTCTGTCGCCAGTTCCGACCTGCGCCTTTCTTTCGCCCGCAATGGCATCGTGCTGTTTTTCTCTTTCCGCCTCAAGGATTTTTGAACGCAGAATTTTCATCGCGCGGTCCTTGTTTTTATGTTGGCTTCGCTCGTCCTGACACTCAACAACCGTTCCCGTGGGAAGATGCGTGATGCGGATTGCGCTTTCGGTTTTATTGACGTGCTGACCGCCCGCACCGCCTGAACGATAGGTGTCTATCTGCAAATCGGCGGGGTTGATTTCAATATCAACCTCCTCCGCCTCGGGAAGCACGGCAACCGTTGCGGTTGAGGTCTGAATTCTGCCCTGACTTTCGGTTTCAGGCACGCGCTGAACTCTGTGGACACCGCTTTCAAACTTAAAGCGGGAATATGCGCCCTCGCCCTCAATCATAAAGCTGACTTCCTTGAAGCCGCCGAGTTCCGTGGGGCTTGAAGAAAGCACCTCGGTTTTCCAGCCCTTTGTTTCGGCATACATCGAATACATTCTGTAAAGCACACCCGCAAAAAGCGAAGCCTCTTCGCCGCCCGCACCGCCTCTGATTTCAACGATAACGTTTTTGTCGTCGTTGGGGTCGCGGGGAAGAAGAAGAACTTTCAGTTCTTCGCGAAGAATTTCAAGCTTTGCACGGGATTCTTCAAATTCTTCCTGCACCATTTCGCGGAAATCCTTTTCAAGACCGCCCGCTTCAAGCAGCTCTCTTGCCTCAGAAACGGTTTCTTCGGCAGATTTATATTCACGGTATTTTTCAACAACGGGAGTTAAGGTTTTCAGCTCCTGCATCAGCTTTTTGTATTGCTCCATATCGGAAACAACGTCGCTTTGGCAAAGCTTTTCGTTGATAACCTCAAACCGTTCTTCAACTTTTTTCAACTTATCTGTCATATTTTACTGTTCCTCACGGATAATTTTCTTAATATTTTTTTCAACCTTGACTCTTTCAAGCATAACCTCTCTGCCGCAGCCGACACATCTGATGCGGAAATCCGCACCTATGCGCGCAACGCTGAATTTGTCGCTTCCGCAGGGATGCTTTTTTTTCATCAATAAAATATCTCCTACTCTTACATCCATAAATAACTCCGTAAAATTTTGTAATACTAAATTTATCAAATAATTATAACATAAAACACTAAAAATGTATATGGTGTATATCAATTTTTATAAGTCTATTTTAATGCCTGACGGCATAGAATTTGAACAAACAGGAATTTTTCCGAAAAATGTGCCCGAAAAGGGCGGAACGGTGGTAAGAAATGAAAACATTCAGACCTGAAGGACAGCTTATATCAACCCCTGAAAACAAAAAACACCTTTCGGGTGCCTGCAATCTGCGTGATGCACATTTCAACGGCACCTATCTTGAAGGAAGGGTGCTCAGATGCGACAGCGGGCATAATCTCCACGTTGATTTGGGCTGTATGAAAGGAATTATTCCCCGTGAAGAGGGGGCAATCGGCATTGATGACGGCTCGGTGAGAGACATTGCGCTCATTTCGAGGGTCAACAAGCCTGTGGTTTTTGCGGTAACGGGGTTTGAAACTGCGGAAAACGGCGAAACAGTCGCGATTCTCAGCAGAAAACAGGTGCAGAAGGACTGCAACGAATTTTATGTTTCAAAGCTTAAGGCGGGCGATGTTATTCCCGCCACGGTGACACATCTTGAGGGCTTCGGCGTATTCTGCGACATCGGCGCGGGTATCAATGCGCTTATGCCCATTGACAGCATTTCCGTTTCGAGAATTCCTCATCCGAGCGCAAGATTTACCGCGGGTCAGAACATTTTTGCCGTTGTGAAAAGCATTGATTCGGACGGAAGAATAACATTAAGCCATAAGGAATTGCTTGGCACCTGGGAGCAGAATGCGGGCGAAATCAGCGTTGGCGAAACCGTGCCCGGAATTGTCCGTTCGGTTGAAAAATACGGAATTTTTGTTGAACTTTCGCCCAATCTTGCGGGTCTTGCCGAGTTTTCGCCCGATATCCGTGTGGGAAGCCACGCGGGAGTCTACGTTAAAAGTATAATCCCGTCAAAGATGAAAATAAAACTGATAATTGTCGATTCGTTTGATGCCGATTATCCCGTTGACAGACCGAAATATTTCATTGATGAGGGTCACATTGACCGCTGGGTGTATTCACCCGCAGAAAGCGATAAGCTTATAGAGAGCGTATTTGACTGATAATTCTTCCTCCGCCGAGAACGTAGTCGCCCATATAGATAACCGCACTCTGACCGGGTGTGACGGAGCGCTGGGGCTGTTCAAAAATAACGGTGAAGGTGTCATCGCTGTTGTGGATAACGGTTGCGGGTTCGGGTTTTGCACGGAAACGGATTTTAACGTGTGCGGGGAATTTATCGGGGAAATTCATTTCGTCAATCACGTTGAGTCTGTCTGCAACAAGACCGATGCTGTACTGCGTGCCGTTTTCTCCGATTGTGACGGTGTTGTTTTCGGCATTGAGAGAATTTACAAACATCGGTTTTCCAAAGGCACCGAGACCCTTGCGCTGACCGACGGTGTAGTTAATAATTCCGCTGTGTCTGCCGAGAATATTGCCGTCGGGGTCGATGAAATTGCCCTCGGGAGAGGTTATTTCCCTTGAAGAAAGGAATGCAACATAATCGTCGTCGGGCACGAAGCAGATTTCCTGACTGTCACGCTTTGAAGCAACGGGAATGCCGAGATTTTCGGCATAATTCCTGATTGCTTCCTTTTTAAAGCCGTCAAGCGGAAACATTGCGTGTGCAAGCTGATGCTGAGTCAGTCGGTAAAGGAAATAGCTCTGGTCCTTGTCTGTCATTGAGCGTTTGAGAGCATAATGACCGTAGATTTCTTCGATTTGTGCGTAGTGACCCGTCGCGATTTTGTCGCAATCAAGCTCGTTGAGAGCATAATCAAGCATAACCCCGAACTTTATTGCGCTGTTACATTCAACGCAGGGATTCGGAGTCCTTGCACATTGATATTCATTTATAAAAGGAGAGATGACACTCTTTTCAAACTGCTCGCGGCAATCGAGGACGTGAAGCTTTATCCCGAGAAAATCGGAAACTCTGCGGGCATCCTCAATATCATTGTCCGCCGCCGCACCGGGCTTGAGGCGAAGAATGATTCCCTCAACATCATAACCCTGAGAAAGAAGCATTTCCGCAGTTACGCTGCTGTCAACACCGCCACTCATTCCGACTGCAATTTTCTCCATACTACACCTCTTTGAAAAATATATTTTATTATACCATAAACGGATAAAAAGTCCAATAAATATATAAAAATTCATTATTTATACGGTCTTTTTTCTTAAAATATATTGCGAAAGAGTTTAAAATGCGTTATAATTTCAGTATATTGAGGTGCTTTACGCATTTTTGAAAGAGGTTGAATTTATGGCTGTAGATTTGCACTGTCACACAAAGCTTTCCGACAGTTCGATGGGTCTTGAGGACCTTATTGCTCTCGCCGCTAAAAGAGGTGTAACAACAATCGCAATAACTGACCGTGACTGTCAGGCAGGAACGGTAAGGGGAAAGATTATAGGTGAACGCAGGGGAATTGCGGTTATTCCCGGTGTTGAGATTTCTGCTTACGACTCGAAAAGAGACAAGTATGCGGAAATTTTGTGCTATCTCAGCGACAGCCCTGACCGTCTTGAAGGTCTTTGCCACAGAAACACTCTTGCAAGAAAAAAAGCAAGCCAGATGATGACCCTCAAAGCGGCAAGAATTTATCCCATAACACCCGAGCTTGTTATCAAGTGCGCAACGGGTGCAACCGCAGTTTTTGAAGAGCATATTATGCATGCTCTTGTTGAATGCGGAATAACGGACAAGGTTCACGGCGAGCTTTACGATGAACTTTTCTCCCCCGAAAGCCCCTCAAATATCATAACAAAAGCAAAATATGCAGAGCCGGCAGAGGTTGTTGAGGCAATTCATGAGGCGGGCGGCATTGCCGTGCTTGCACACCCCGGAAGCAACGGCAGCTTCGAGCTTCTTGAAGAGCTTATTGAAATCGGACTTGACGGCGTTGAAGTATGGCATCCCGATAATACGGAAGAACAGCAGGCGAAGCTTCTTGAGCTTGCAAAGAAAAAAGGTCTTCTGACTGTCGGCGGTACGGATTTTAAGGGAATGTATTCAAAGAGACCGATTTGTGTCGGCGATTTCTCAACTCCCGAAGCTTCTCTCAAAGCTCTGCTCTCATACAAAACAAAGCAGAAAAAGCTTAAAGCAAAGCTGGAGAAAAACAATGAAGATAAATGATGACGATATAAAAATCTTTCATCCGAAAAAGAACGAGGGCGCAGGCGCTGACCTTGCGGTGCTTGTTGCACTTATGGATGAATACCGCCGCAACGGCAATATGGAAAAGGCGAACGCAATCGGCAGAAAGCTTGCGGGTCTTATGCCCGAAACAGTCTGCCCCGAAGAGGTTGACAAGCTTAAGAATAACGAGCTTTTCCACTTGAGAACGCTGATGGTTTTCACAGCGCAGCTTGCCTTGCATAAGTATATGCCTCATCAGATGCTTGCTTCCCAGGCGGTCAATGCGATTTATGCGAAGCTCAACGAAGATTCACCCGGATATTTTTCGAATATTTCCGACGGGTCTGCATTTTCGTTTTATTATCTTGCGGTCAGAAATAAGGACGAGGTTGTTGAAAACATCGGCAGAAATTATGCGAAGCTCTGCGACAAGGATGATGACAGCCGCCTGATTTCTCTTGCAATGAGAATTTTCAAGCAGACTGACATTGCTGTCTGCGATATGATTGACGAAGCGGAATTTGAAGAATAAAAACAAAAAGCTCAGCTGCGGCTGAGCTTTTTTAATTCGGAATTCGGAATGCGTAATTCGGAAGTAAGGGTTTTACCAAATCAAAAGGGCAGTCTCATTGCGAGACCGCCCTTTTATTATATTACATTATATATTATTTGAAATACTCAACGGCTGATTCGAAGAGCTTGAGGTCGAATTCGCCTGCAACGTTCTTGTAAAGACCGCTTGCAGTTCTTTCTGAGTGACCCATCTTACCGAGAACGCGTCCGTCGGGTGAAACGATACCTTCAACCGCAAGAGTTGAGTTGTTGGGGTTGAATGCGATGTCGTTTGTTGCGTTGCCGTCAAAGTCAACATACTGGGTGATAATCTGACCGTTTGCGGCAAGCTCGCGGATGAGAGCCTCGTCACCAAGGAATCTGCCTTCGCCGTGTGAAATGGGAACAGTGTAGATTTCGCCCTGTGTTGCCTTCTGAAGCCAGGGTGAATTGTTTGAAACGAGCTTTGTTCTTACAAGCTTTGACTGGTGTCTGCCGATTGTGTTGTAGGTAAGTGTCGGACAGTTTACATCGGCGTCGATAATCTTGCCGTAGGGAACAAGACCGAGCTTGATGAGAGCCTGGAAGCCGTTGCAGATACCGAGCATAAGACCGTCTCTCTTTTCGAGAAGCTCTGTAACAGCCTGCTTGATTTCAGCATTTCTGAAGAATGCTGTGATGAACTTAGCTGAACCGTCGGGTTCGTCACCGCCTGAGAAGCCGCCGGGGATGAAGATAATCTGGCTTTCGCCGATTTTCTTTGCGAAATCTTCAACCGAACGTGCAATGCTTGCTGATGAAAGGTTGTTGATAACAAAGATTTCAGCCTGTGCGCCTGCTCTCTCGGCATATTTTGCTGAATCGAATTCGCAGTTTGTGCCGGGGAATACGGGAATGAGAACCTTGGGCTTTGCAGTTCTGATTGCGGGCTTTGCAAATGAAGCTGCCTTGAAATCGAAGGTTTCAATCTTCTTTTCGGGCATCTTGATGTTGCAGGAATAGATTTCTTCAAGCTTATCCTCATAAACGGGAAGAATCTTGCTCATTTCAACGGTTTCGCCGCCGTAAACAAGAGCGTCTGCTTCAGTTGTGTAACCGAGAAGAATTCCGCAGTCTGCATCGTCTGCAAGCTCAACGATGAATGAACCGTAAGCATAGCCGAAGATGTCGTTCATTGAAAGAGCATCGTCAAACCTGAAGCCGAAGCCGTTACCCATTGCCATCTTGAGCACTGCTTCTGCAACGCCGCCGATTGTGGGAGTGTAAACAGCCTGTGCCTTGCCGCTTTCAACGAGTGAATGAACAAGGTTATAAACCTCAACGAGTGATGCTGTTTCGGGAAGATTATCCGAATTGTATTCGGGCTTGATAAGAACAACTTTGCTGCCCGCTTTCTTGAATTCGGGAGAAACGATGTTCTTGATGTTTTCTGTTGTTACTGCGAAGGAAACAAGGGTGGGGGGAACGTCGATTTTCTCGAAGCTTCCGCTCATTGAGTCCTTACCGCCGATTGCGGCAATCTTGAGGTCCATCTGTGCCTTGAAAGCACCGAGGAGAGCTGCAAGAGGCTTGCCCCAACGCTTGGGATCCTTCTGAGGCTTCTCAAAGTATTCCTGGAATGTGAGATAAACCTCTTCAAAGCCTGCACCTGCGGCGATGAGCTTTGAAACACTTTCAACAACGGCAAGATATGCGCCGTGATAGGGGCTCTTTTCTGTGATGAACGGGTTATAACCCCATGACATAAGTGAGCAGGTTTCGGTTTCTCTCTTTTCAACGGATACCTTGTGTACCATTGCCTGAATGGGAGTGAGCTGATATTTGCCGCCGAAAGGCATAAGAACGGTGTTTGCACCGATTGTTGAGTCGAATCTCTCTGAAAGACCTCTCTTTGAGCAGATGTGGAGGTCGCCTGCAAGAGCAGTATACATTTCGCCGAAGCCGCCGCTGATTTCCTTTTCGTAGTTCTCAAGCTTTGCGGGAGCGATGTCGATGTGCTTGGGAGCACCGTTTGAATTGAGGAATTCACGGCTGATGTTAACGATTGCCTTGCCGTTCCAGTTCATAACAAGATAGGGCTTTTCCTTGACAACGGCAACAACTGTTGATTCAAGGTTTTCGCTGCTTGCAAGCTCGCAGAAACGGTCTGCATCCTTTGCTTCAACAACAACAGCCATTGTTTCCTGGCTTTCTGAAATTGCAAGTTCTGTTGCGTCAAGACCTTCATACTTCTTGGGAACTGCGTTA
>JAZTZD010000069.1:0-28205 GCA_045637305.1 Acutalibacteraceae bacterium | reverse complement strand
TTTGTTGTTGTAACTTTCGGGGGCTTTGTGGGTTTGGTGGGTTCCGTTTTGCTGACGGGAGGGATGGTAACGGGTGCGGTTGTTGTTGCGGGTCTTGTTACGGGTTTAACAACCTCAACATTACCTTCCTTATCGGTAACGGCAGTCATACCGTTCTGGTCTGCAACACTTGAAATCTCTTCATATTCGCTGGGTGTTACCTTGCTGGGGTCCTTAACGCTGACCTGATTGAATATGCTGCTGACTTCTTCGGGAGTTGCTTCGGTTGTGGGTTCCTTTTTGATAACGGTGTTGCCGCTGTCATCCTTGTCGATGATGAGACCCTTATCCTGAGCGAGCTGCTCAACCTTCTCCTTCTGGTCGGGAGTAAGGGTGTTGAGGTCGCCGTTGAAGCCTTCGGCATCCTCGCCGAGAGCCTCGGAAACGAGTTCAACAAGCTCAACATTTGTGATTTTTACGGGTTCATATGTATCGGGATCGGGAACACCGACCTGCCAGCTTTCGTCAGGAATAAGCGTGGTCGTTGTTGAATCTTTGTTAACGTCCTTGATGCTGCAGGCTGCAAATGTGGAGATAATGAGAATCAGACACATGAACAGGCTGAGCATTTTGGTTGATTTGTTTTTCATTGTAATCCTCCCCTATTATATTTAGGTAACATAATGCTAACATAAAAAGAGGTTAAAATCAACCGTTTTTGTATTATAAAATAAAAATTTACAAATCCATAAAATTAGCACTTCATTTTTTTCGCAAACTATTATATAATTGAAGCGGATAAGGAGGCGGTTTTATGACAAAAAAAGAAAGAGCACTTCTTGCAGTTGAAGCACTCAAAAATAAATATCCCGATTCAATTTGTTCGCTGAATGCCGAAAATCCGCTTCAGCTTATTATTGCAACAAGACTTTCCGCACAGTGCACCGACGCAAGAGTCAATCTTGTGACTCCCGCACTTTTTGAAAAATACAAAACCGTTGAAGATTTTGCGAATGCGGAAGTTTCCGATGTTGAAGAGCTTGTTCACTCCTGCGGTTTTTACCGAGCGAAAGCAAGAGACATCATCGGAATGTGCCGAAAAATGATTTCCGATTTCGGCGGCGAAGTGCCCGACACAATAGAAAAGCTGACATCTCTCCCCGGCGTCGGCAGAAAGACCGCAAACCTGATTATGGGTGACGTTTATAAGCAGCCCGCAGTTGTTGCGGACACTCATCTTATCAGAATTTCAAATCTGCTCGGTCTTGTTGAAACAAAGGACCCGTTTAAAGTTGAAATGCAGCTGAAAAAAATTCTTCCCGAAGAGGAAAGCAACGATTTCTGCCACAGATGTGTGCTTCACGGCAGAGACACCTGCATTTCGGGCAGACCGAAATGCAGCGAATGTGAAATGCAGAGCTTCTGCAAGCACGGACAGTCAAAAAAATGATGAAATCAGAAAAACGAGACCGCTCACAGCCGCACCAGAGCATGCTGCGGCGCTCATATGAAGTGCAAATCGGATTTTGTTTTTCTTGAGTCTTGCGGCAGGCGGAATGCCCGCCCCCTGAGCGATGATTGTTGCCCTCTCCTTGAGGTCGCCTTCGCTGACTGCGGAATATTCGGGTTTGATGAAAAAAAGCACCTTTTCGAAGTATTCACACCCTGTTTCGCTTATCTCTACAACCTGTCTGTTAACCCCTTTAATCAAAACGCTTCTCCTTTCGGTTTCCAAAAAGCTTTCCCTGTTATTTTTGACAGAACAGGCGGTTTTATGCACGTTTTACAAAGAAAACAGGACAAGGATAATATACTCTGCGTATAACACACTTTTCACACTGCTTATGTGGAAAACCGCGTGGAAAACGTGGATAACTCAAGTGAAAAACGTGAGTTTGTAGCCGTTTTTGAGTGTGGAAAACTTTATTGTTCGAAAAAAGAACAATCAAAAGGTTGATAAAAGTTTGGAATTTGTCACAAAAAGTCGATGAAAAATTAGTTATTTTTCTATTTGACAAGGTTAAATATTACAATTTGGAGAATTTTTATGCTTTCGGTTTTTTATGAAAAAAACATCGGAATAACCGTTGAAACCGACTGTCTGGACATCGGCAGAACGCTCGATTGCGGGCAGGCTTTCCGTTGGAGCGAGGTGTCGCCCGCAACGTGGCACGGAGTTGCTTTCGGGAGGGCGCTGACGGTTTCTCAAACGGAAAACAGAATCACTTTTCACGGTGTAAGCAAGGAAGAGTTTGAGAAAATCTGGAGCCCTTATTTTGATTTGGAAAGAGACTATGGCGCAATCTGCGAGAGACTGAATGCGGACATTCATCTTGAAAGAGCAATAGCGGAGTGTCCGGGAATCAGAATTCTCCGTCAGGAGCCGTGGGAAGCTCTCTGCTCGTTTATAATTTCGCAGAATAACAACATACCGCGCATAAAAGGAATCATTGACCGTCTGTGCAGACTGCTCGGAGACGATTTGGGCAACGGCGATTTTTCTTTCCCGTCGGCGCAGAGGGTTGCCGAGGCGGGAGTTGAGGGTCTTGCGCCCATAAGAGCAGGCTTCAGGGCGAAATATATCATTGATGCCGCGGAAAAATTTGCGAACGGTGATATCAATGTTGAAAAAATTTATTCCTCACCTCTTGACGAGGGCAGGGATGAACTGATAAAAATAAAGGGAGTGGGAGAAAAGGTTGCGAGATGCACACTTCTTTACGGCTTCGGCAAGGTGGATTCGTTCCCCGTTGATGTTTGGGTTAAGCGGATAATGAGCGAGCTTTATCCCGAGGGTCTGCCCGAATGCACGGCAGGTGTCAGCGGAATTGCACAGCAATTTTTGTTCCATTGGAGAAGAACGGTTGAAAACTGAAAGGAGTTTTTGATATGATAAACATTAAAAATGCATCGTGGATTAAGAGTCCAGAGATTGTTGAATGCGGAGTTTTTGAGTATTTCAGAGATTTTGTCCCCGAAAAAGCGGTTAAAAGCGCAACGCTTGAAATCACCGCACTCGGTATTTATGAAGCAAAGATAAACGGCGAAAGAGTCGGAGATTTCATTTTTGCCCCCGGCTGGACATCATATAAGGAACGTCTTCAGGTGCAGACCTACGACGTTACCGCAATGATAAAGGAGAACAACACCATTTCGGTTGAGGTTGCTCCCGGCTGGAAGGCACACCGCACCTTCTGCGAAGAAAGACGTTCTGCATCTTATCTCGGTGTGCGTGAAACCGCACTTCTCTGCGCGCTGACGGTTGAATATACCGACGGCGAAACAGCGGTTGTTTATTCCGATTCGGATTGGAAAATAAAAGAGAGCAAAACAAGATATTCCGACCTTTATAACGGCTGTGTTTATGAGCCTGCATTTGACGGCGGAAAAGTCCGTGAGGTCTGCGTATTTCCCCATACATATGACATTCTTCTCGACCAGCAGGGCGAAAAGGTTGTTGAACACGAAAGACTTGCCGCAAAGGAAATTATTATCACTCCCAAGGGCGAGACCGTTATTGATTTCGGACAGAATTTAACGGGCTATGTAGAGTTTAAAATCAAGGGTAAAAAGGGCGAGAGAGCAGTGATTTATCACGCTGAAGTCCTTGATGCACAAGGGAATTTCTATACCGACAACCTCAGAAGCGCAAAGGCGGAATCTGTGTTTGTCTGCGACGGAGAGGAGCACATCTGCAAGCCTCATTTCAACTTCTTCGGCTTCCGCTATATCAAGCTTGAGGGCTGGAGCGACGAGATAAAGGCGGAGAATTTCACTGCGATTGTTGTTCATTCCGACATCAAGAGAACAGGTTATTTTGAATGCTCGGATGAACGCGTGAACAAGCTTTTCAGCAACGTAATCTGGGGTCAGAAGGGCAATTTTGTTGACGTGCCCACAGACTGCCCGCAGAGAGACGAGAGACTCGGCTGGACAGGTGATGCCGAAGTTTTCATCAAGGCGGCATCGTATAACTTTGACGTTGAAAAATTCTTCATCAAATGGCTTTCGGACCTTCGTGCAGACCAGAGAGGCTGGGGCGCTGTGCCCGCAGTTATCCCCGACACCTTCGGCCCCGACGACAATTGCTCGGCGGCCTGGGCGGATGCGGCAACAGTCTGTCCGTGGCAGCTTTATCTGACATATGCAAACACCGATATACTCAAAGAGTCAATAAAGTCAATGAAGAATTACCTTGAGTTTATTGATGAACACAGCACAGAAGGTCTGTGGGACAGAAGCTGGCATTTCGGCGACTGGCTCAACCTTGATGCGAGTGACGACACGGATTGCTCAAAGGGTACGGACAAAACTCTTATCGCAACCGCATATTATATCCTGTCAACGGGAATTCTCATAAAGGCATTGAAAAAACTCGGCGAAAACGCTGATGAATACATCGAAAAGAGAGAAAAATCAATCGTTGCATTCAGAAAAGCCTTTATGGAAAACGGCAGAATCAAGCCTGAATATGTAACTCAGACCGCTTGCGTACTTGCCGTGCATTTCGGAATCAGCGATAACATTGCAGAAACCGCAAAGCAGCTCAATGAGCTTGTGACAGAATGCGGACATCTCAAGACAGGTTTTGTCGGCACACCTTATCTGCTTCACGCACTTTCCGACAACGGCTATAACGAGACAGCTTACGGTCTGCTTCTTCGTGAGGAATACCCCTCATGGCTCTTCTCGGTTAAGATGGGCGCAACAACCATCTGGGAGCATTGGGACGGTATGCGTGAGGACGGCACAATGTGGAGTGTGTCAATGAATTCGTTCAACCATTATGCCTACGGTGCGGTTGCCGACTGGCTCTATGAAAAGGCGGCGGGCATCAGAATTGACGAAGAAAAGCCCGGCTATGAACACATTGTCTTTGCACCCGTAACCGATGAAAGACTCAGCTATGTCAAGGCTTCGATTGAGTCGAGACACGGCAAGGTTGCCGCTTCGTGGAAGAGGGAAAACGGCGCTGTATCATATGAATTCACAGTTCCCGAAGGCTGCACCGCAACGGTTATGCTCAACGGAAACACAACTGAAATCGGCGCAGGAACATATAATTTCTGATAATAAAAACGGCTGTTCAGACGAACAGCCGTTTTTTATTTTAATAATTTTTCAATTTTCTCAAATTCATTTTCGGTCAGACCGATGTGTCTGAAATATCCCTTTGCGCCGCCGAATGTGCAGTCAATATAACCGAGAATGTGTTCCATATGCTCTGCGTGGGAATAGAAACGGTCATAATTTCCTTCCCAGATGAGACCTGTGTTTTCGCGGATTTCCTTTTCGATGAAACCCTTGATATAGGTGTAGGAAACCTGATAATCGGCAACGATATCGCAGTTTTCAACTCCCGCCGCACTCAGAAGAAGCGCCGCAAGCATACCCGTTCTGTCTTTGCCGCAGAAACAATGAAAAATAAACGGCGCATCGAGAGACGCGATGATGCGCAGCGCTTTTGCGAAGTTTTCCTTGTATTCGTTAAGGCAAAGCTCATAGACTTCGGGCATTGTCATATCGCTCTTTGCAAATGCGGGGTTTGCTTCAAGAAGAGAAATATGATGATATTCAAATTCGGGATTATCCTTGAAATATGACGGCGAATCCTCGGCTTCTTCGTTTCCGCGAAGGTCAATTACCGTTCTGATTTTACATCTGCGAAGCACATCAAGGTCTTTTTCCGAGGGGTTGCGCCCGACACCTGCGCGGAATGCTCTGCCGTATGCGGTTATACCGCCGTCGCACGCATATCCGCCGAGGTCGCGGAAATTTATGATGTTTTCTGTTATATATCTTCTCTGCATAAAGCCTCCGAAATGGGTTTTATTATTTTTTATTTTCTTTTGCTGTTTTGCAAGAGGATATTAAAAGTCTGCGAATGTTTCCGCAGATTTTTTCTGTTGAATAATAATCAGATTCTGATATTCTTCCCGTATGAAAAAGCAATTTAAGCCAGTAACTTGTTTCGCTGGCTTCTTTCAAAGCTATCTCGAGCTTTGCGATGAAATCAGCTCTGCTGTGAGCATACTGTGCTTCATGGATATTTGCGCCAATAGAAGTTCCTGAACGGGCAAGCTGATTAACCATATACGAGCTTTTGGGAGAATCAATGCTGTCTGCAAGCTTTACAACGGAAACCGCAAAATCAAAAGATAAGTTTAAAAGTTTGTTTTCTGACATAACACTTTTCTTCCTTTGAAATAATGATATATCTCGCTTTGCTCGATATGATATACGGAATACCGTATGATATATTTTGCGTCGCAAAATATGATATAATATCCGTTCCCGACATATGCCGAAGGCATATATCATTTCGTAAGAAATATCATACCGCAGGTATATCATCCGTTCCGAAGAGGAACGGATATCATTAAAAAAGGTCTTTTGTCAAAGACAAAAGACCTTTTTTCTGGAGCGGATGACGAGGCTCGAACTCGCTACCTCCACCTTGGCAAGGTGGCGCTCTACCAGATGAGCTACATCCGCAACTGCAAATGGAATTATAACAAACCGATTTGCAATTGTCAAGCAAAAATTCAAATTTTTTCTCAACATTTTTATTTTTTACGGTACACCTTTAATTATTCATCTGTCATTTGTTACATCTCCGTTACCGCTGACGGGGATTGCTTCGCCGAGATAGGTAGGCTCGGGTTTGATAACAGAATAAATGAAATCCTTGTTTCTTGCAAGAATTTCACGGATGTCACGGTAGGTCTGACCGACATATGTTCTCGGGTCGGAAGCAACGCCGTATGCATCAAGACCGAGTGCGCGTGCGTTGTAAATTGCTCTGTAAAGATGATATTTCTGGGTCACAATCAGGATTTTTTCAGCCTGAAAAATCTCTTTTGCGCGGTACATACTTTCATATGTTGAAAATCCTGCGTGGTCCATAAAAATATCGGAGGAGGCAACGTTTCGGTCAATTGCAAAGTCTTTCATAACGTTGACTTCGTCGTAATGGTCTTTGCCGTGGTCACCACTCATTATCATTTTTTCCGAAGCTCCCGAATGATAAAGCTCAATGCCCTGCAGAAGTCTGTCTTCGAGCATATGGCTGGGCGTTGTGCCCTGAACTCCGCAGCCGAGAACGAGAATGCAGTCATAGTCCTCGCCTGCCGCATCGGCGGGGAGAATATACGGAGTTGCCTGTGCAAGAACGAGATGATTTATTGCGATAACCGCCATACCGCAGACGAATGCCGCAATCAGGAGCGCCGCGATAATTTTTCTGATGATTTTCATTTTTCTTTCCTCATTTATACTCGATTTCTTCGGGTTCACCGTCACGGTAGAAACAGTAAAATTCGCTGTATTTGTCTTCAAGGAACATCGGCAGATAGTTGCCGAAATTGTTTGAAAGCTTCTGTGTTTTCAGTTCATTGGGCGATATCCAGAAAACTTTGCCCTCTTCGGTTTCGCCAATCAGTTCGCCGCTGAAATCGCTTGTTCTGTAAAGATGGACAATATAGCGGTCAAGGCTGTCTTTGTTTGCCCAATGAATAACACCGCAGTTTTTAAGATTGCGGATATCAAGACCCGTTTCCTCTTTTACCTCACGGATTGCGGACTCAACGAAGCTTTCTCCCGCCTCAACGTGACCGCCGGGAAACGAAATTCCCGTCCAGCTTTTGACTCTTTCCTGAACAAGCACCTTTCCCGAAGCTTTATCCTCGACCATAACCATATTTGTCAGCTCGATTTTCGGGGAAAGAGCGTTTTTTTCTGTTTCGGTAATCACTTTTTTCTCCTTCTTTCCGTAAGAATATCAAGCTTTTCGGCAAGATTTCCGTTTTCAAATGTCTTTTCGTCAATGATGCCGATTCCGAGTGCCTGCGCACGCTCGTATATAGGCGAATCACGGTTGACGGTTTTTGTTGTTACCATTATTGCGCGGGCAAAATCACCGCCGAATTTTTCTTTTATTGCATAAAGCTCGTTCAGATCCTCATTGAACGGTGCCCTCGTTTTGCACGAAATAAAAACAGGCGTCAGCCCTCTTGAAAGCACCGCATCAACTTCGTTGCGGGGCACGGTGTCGGAAAGCAGCTTTGAAAGAGTTCTGTCACCGCAAGGGATATCCCAGACAAATTTAACGCCCGTCTGCGTGTCGGAGAAGCAGGGCATTTCTTTTGCCGTGAGATAAACTTTTAATTCAAGCCACACACCCTCGTTGACAAGCAGATTTCCGACATAGCGGCTGACAAATGAAAAATTCACTATTTTATCGCCGAAACGGAGATTTCTGAGTGCACCGAGCTTTTCGAGTCTGCGCATTATTTCTCTGTTGCACTCGAATATTTTTCCGTTATCCGAAAATTTCAGCGGTGCATCAACAAAAAGAGAGGGGTCGTTTTCGTCCTTTTTGGCAACCTGCTGCAGATATTTCACGAATCCCGTCCATTCTTTTCTCATTTCAAAGAAAAGCTCAGTTATATCGGCAATCATTTTTTCTTCATCGGGTGAACATTTATGGCTTCTTGCAACCTCAAAAACAGTGCCGCCTGCCATTGTGATGAATGCTTCGCACGGGATTTTTGCATCAAATTCAATCGATTCGCCCGAAACGAGGCTCAGATAGCGGTTTTGCGCACGGTCATAGTATATGATTTCGGCATCTTCGCCGATGAATCTGCCCGCCGCAACAAGTGCAAGGTCTCTGCCGCCCGTAACGTCAATGAAGCATTTGCTGCCGTCCAACTTTTCTTTTTCTATAACGCTTTTGATTGTGCGGAAGTTATCCTCAAAATCGTTGGGCTTGGAGTATACAAATTCAAATTTGCTTTCAATATTCATCAGTTGAGCAAATTTCAGCGTTTTTGCCCTGCATTTTTCGACGGGCTCATTGACTGCGCCGATTAAGACGACCTTTTCGGGTCTGAAAATCAGCGAAGCAAGATAGTTGTATATCGGATTTCTGTCGTAAAGCTCAATCAATGTTTTCATAGTGTCGCCGTCCTCAAAAAAGTGTAATAATATGTTACCACAAACCGTACTTTCTTTCAATAGCCGTCTTGTCATCTGCTATAAAAGATGATATACTTTGTTTGTTAACTAAATAATACCAAAAGGGGTATATTTTATGAACAATTTTGATTTCATAAAAAGCGAAAAAATCAAAAATCAGATAGCATTTGTCATTGAGATTGACGAAATGAAGCGCATTCTGAGAATGAATCTTCATTCCGACGGCTCAAGACGTGAAAACGATGCCGAGCATTCGTGGCACCTTGCGGTTATGGCGATGCTTCTTGAAGAATACTGCACCGAAAAGGTGGATATCGGCAGAGTAATCAAAATTGCGCTTGTTCACGATTTGGTTGAGGTTTATGCGGGCGACACCTTTGCCTATGACTCAAAAGGCTATGAGGATAAGGACGAAAGGGAAAAACGCGCGGCAGACAAGCTTTTCGGTATGCTTGAAAGTGAGCAGTGTGCCTTTTTCAGAGCACTGTGGGATGAATTTGAAGCGAAAGAAACTCCCGAATCGCGCTATGCGAATGCCGTTGACCGTCTTCAGCCTCTGCTTCTCAATTATCTCACCGACGGTCACACCTGGAAGCTTGGCGATGTTCATGCACCGCAGATTCTCAAGCGAATGGATATAATCCGCACAACAACGCCCGAACTCTGGCACATTGTTGAGGGTATTATTTCAACCTCAATCGAAAAAGGAATTCTTAAACCGTAATTATTGATATAATTTATAATATATGATATAATAACTGCGTATATTTAAACTGCAGTTGAAAGGAAGCGAGAAAATGACAGAGCTTAAATATTGGGAAAATCCCTACATAATAAAAGAAAACAAGGAAGACGGCCACAACACCGCCCTGCCCAGAGCAACGGTCAAAGATGCCGTTGACGGCGCAGAAGCCCCTTTGCGCTTCACACTTAACGGCGAATGGAAATTCTATTGGCAGCTTGGTCTTGACGATGTGCGTACAGATTATTATGCCGAAAATTTTGACGATTCCGACTGGGATAACATAACCGTGCCCTCACTCTGGCAGCTTAAGGGCTACGGAAAGCCGATTTATCTTTGCTCGTCATATCCCAAGGCAATTTCAACCGTCAAGGACGAAATTCCCAAAATCAATCACGACCTTAATGAAATCGGTGTTTACCGCCGCACGTTCACCGTGCCCGAAAGCTTTGAGGGCAAGCAGATTTTCATTCATTTCGGTGCGGTAAAGGCGGGCTTCTTCCTTTATATCAACGGCAGAAGAGTCGGCTATTCACAGGGTTCAATGACCCCTGCGGAGTTTGACATAACCGATTACGTTGTTATCGGCGAAAACAAGATTATTGTTGAGGTTTTCCGCTATACGGACGGCACATATCTTGAAGACCAGGATATGTGGTTCCTTTCGGGTATCTACAGAGAGGTTTATGTCTATGCGGAGGAAAAGCTCTGCGTCAGAGATATTTTTGCCGATGCTTCGCTTGATGATGCATACGAAAACGGTGTTCTCAATCTTGAACTGACACTTAAAAATTACGGAGAAGAAGCAAAAGAATGCTCGGTTGAAACCGCAATCATCATTGACGGCAAGCCCGCAAAAATTGCCAACGAAAAGCTCCTTGCAGAAAAGGGCAAAACCGTGCTGAATTTCAGCTATGTTGCCGAAAACATCAAACCCTGGTCTGCAGAAGAACCCAATCTTTATAAGCTTGTTATTGCACTCAAGAGCGGAAGAAAAATTCTTTCCGTAAAGTGCATCAGAATCGGCTTCAAGAAGGTTGAAATCAAGGGTGACACACTCTATATGAACGGCAAAAGAGTCATCGTCAAGGGTGTCAACCGTCACGATTTTGACCCTGACCACGGCTGGGCTGTCCCTGACGAAAGATATTATCAGGACCTCTACCTGATGAAGCAGGCAAACATCAACGCAATCAGAACAAGCCACTATCCCAATCAGGAAAAGTTCTATGATATGTGCGATGAGCTTGGTTTCTATGTTATGGACGAGGCGGATGTTGAAAGCCACGGCGTGCGCCGCAAAAACTGCCCCGGCGATAACCTTGAATTCAAGGAAGCCGTTGAGGACAGAGCCGAAAGAATGGTGCTTCGTGACAGAAGCCATGCCTGTGTCTGCTTCTGGTCTCTCGGAAACGAGGCGGGCGACGGCGAAAACTTTATGCACGAAAAGAAAGCAATTCTTGCTCTCGATAAGTCAAGACCCATTCATTATGAGGGCGACTTCGATTTCACAAAGAGCGACTTCATCAGCAGAATGTATCCCGTTGAGTATGTTGTTGAAAGTATGAGAAAGCAGGAAGAGCTTAAAATCAGCGCCTACGAGAATGTTGCAAACGTTCTTGCGGCAGACAACAAGCCCATTCCCGCAGAGGTTTATAAAACTCACCCCGTAATGTACTGCGAGTATGCACACGCAATGGAAAACAGCCTCGGAAACTTCAAGGAATATGTTGACGATTTCGAGAATTATAACCATATGTGCGGCGGCTTTATCTGGGACTATGTTGACCAGTCTCTTCGCAAGGTTGAGGACGGCAAGGAAAAGTGGCTTTACGGCGGCGACTTCGACGAGGGCGCATCAAGCTACTATTTCTGCGCAAACGGTATCATTTCAGCCGACAGAAAGCCTCAGCCCTCATACTACGAAGTTAAAAAGGTTTATTCAAACCTTGAAGCTGTTGACTGCGACTGCAGAAACGGCAAAATCATAATCAGAAACAAGAACCTTTTCATTTCAACAAAGGATTATATAATTAAATGGAGTCTCACCGTTGACGGCGTTGAAGTTAAGAACGGCGACCTTGCAGGCGAAGTGATTGAGCCTTTGACAGACAAGGAAGTTCAGCTTCCGCTGACTCTCAGGGATTATCCCGATGGAGAGGTTATTCTTACCGTCAGCTTTGTGCTTGCCGTTGACAAGGTGTGGGCAGAGGCAGGATTTGAACACAATTTCAGCCAGATTTTCCTGCGCGAAGCCTGTGCAGCGAAGCGCAAGCCTGCAAAAGGTGAGCTTAAATTCCTGCAGAAGGGCATGGGCGTTAAAATCAAGGGCGAAGGCTTTACCGCAGAAATCAAGGCGGGTGCGCTTTCATCTCTTAAATACGGCGAAGAAGAAATCATTGATTCTTCATCACCTCTGCGTCCCGACTTCTTCAGAGCTTTGACCGACAACGACAGAGAATATCTCAACTTTGCTCCGATGCTTGCGGGAATTCATCCGCTTTATCAGTGGAAGAGAACAACTGCGCAGACCGTTGCACGTTCCGTCAAGGCATCGTCAACTCCCGCGGGCGTTGAGGTCAGGGTCAACTGGTTTGCCCCCTTTGTTGCGGGAGTTTCAACCGTTTATCTTTTCTCACCCTCGGGCGACGTGACTGTCAGACACACCGCAAAGGGTCTCGGACTTCCGATGCTTAAAATCGGTATGAGAATGGGTATCAAGAGCACTCTTGACAAGGTTTCGTGGTACGGCAGAGGCCCTCACGAGACATATTTCGACAGAAAAACAGGCGGCAAGGTGGCTCGTCATTCAATGAGCGTTGCTCAGCTTGAACACAGATATATGAGACCGCAGGAAAACGGTCACAGAACCGATGTGCGTTCACTTGAGGTCAGCGATGCTTCGGGCTTCGGCTTTGTTGTTGATGCAATGGACATTCCGTTCGGCTTCAACCTCGGATATTATTCACCCGAAAAGCTTGATAAAGCAAAGCATCTCTATGAGCTTGAAAAAGACAACTGCATTACCCTCTGCCTTGACGGCGCAATGAGAGGTGTCGGCGGAGATATGCCCGGTTGCGCACATCTTCATAAGGAATACAGACTCAAGAGCTTCAAGGGTTACACCTTCGAGTTCAGAATTTCAAAGAAATAAGCTATGAACAAAACCAATGCAATGAGATTGCTCGAGGCGGCGAAAATCCGCTTCGGGCTTCTCGAATATCCCGTGGATGAAAGCGACCTTTCGGGCGAAAGCGTTGCGAGAAAAACAGGAAAAGACCCGTCGCAGATATTCAAAACCCTTGTTTTCGTCGGCGAAAAGAACGGGGTCGGAGTGTGTTGCATACCGACCTGCGAGGAGCTTGATCTGAAGAAGACTGCAAAGGCATTCGGCGAGAAAAAGGTTGAAATGCTTCACGTGAAGGATTTGCTGAAAACAACGGGATATATCAGAGGCGGATGTTCACCGATAGGAATGAAAAAGCAGTATCCGACGGTGATTGACGAAACCGCAATTCTTTTTGATGAAATTTATGTCAGCGCAGGTGTCAGAGGCGCAATGCTCGGAATTAAACCCGACGAGCTTAAAGAATTTGTCAACGCAAGATTTGTTGATGTAACAGTTTAGCAGAAAGACTGGAGAAAGAGTATGGCAAAAACTCTTGTTTTAACCGAAAAACCGTCCGTTGCAAAGGATATTGCCCGTGTTCTCGGATGCAAAAGAAACGGCAACGGCTGTATAATCGGCGATAAATATGTAATCACCTGGGCGTTGGGTCATCTTGTAACCCTTGCAGACCCCGAAGCCTATGACAATAAATATAAAACCTGGCGTATGGAGGATTTGCCGATGCTTCCCAAGTTTATGAAGCTTGTTGTCATCGGTCAGACCTCAAAGCAGTTCAAGGCGGTAAGCTCACTTCTTTCGAGCGCGGAAATCGGCGATGTTGTCATCGCAACCGATGCGGGAAGAGAGGGCGAGCTTGTTGCGCGCTGGATAATCCAGAAGGCAAACTGCAGAAAGCCAATGCGCCGTCTGTGGATTTCGTCGCAGACGGATAAAGCGATAAAAGAGGGATTCGCATCCCTGAAACCCGCTTCGCAGTATGATAATCTCTATAAAAGTGCAAGGTGCCGTGCGGAGGCAGACTGGCTTGTCGGTCTGAATGTCAGCCGTGCGCTGACCTGTAAGCACAATGCCCAGCTTTCAGCGGGCAGAGTTCAGACTCCGACCCTTGCAATGATAGTCAGGCGTGAAGAAGAAATTCAGAAATTCCGTCCCAAGGATTATTTCACCGTCAAGGCGGATTTCGGCAATTTCACCGCTATCTATAAAGACTCACGCAATCAGGCAAGATTTTTCGATGCCGCAGCGGCGCAGAGTGTTGCCGATGACATCAAGGGCAAACGAGGTGTGCTTACGGAGGTCAAAAAGGTCTACCGTTTTAAAGCACCTCCTGCAGCCTATGATTTGACCGAGCTTCAGCGCGATGCCAACAAAAAATACGGCTATTCCGCAAAGCAGACTCTTTCGCTTATGCAGAGTCTCTATGAAACCCATAAGCTGCTCACTTATCCGAGAACGGATTCAAGATATATAACAAAAGACGTTGTTGCAACATTGCCCGAGAGGCTTCGTGCAATAGCTGTCGGACCCTATAAGGATGCGGCAAATGCGGTGCTGCGCACAAAGCCGCTTTCAACAAAATATATTGTCAACGATGCAAAGGTGACGGACCATCACGCAATTATTCCCACCGAGCAGTATGTTGACCTCAACAAGCTTTCCAGAGAGGAAAGACATATCTATGACCTTGTTGTGCGCCGTTTTCTTGCCGTATTGAGTGCACCGTTTGAATATGACGAAATGCAGGTCAAGGTAACCGTCGGCAAGCATAATTTCTACACAAAGGGTCAGGCTGTCAAGTCTGCGGGCTGGAAAGCTCTTTATGATTCGTCACTCAGCGATGAGGATGATGACGGCGACGACATCAAATCGCAGCAGCTTCCGCCCCTTACTCAGGGTGCGCCCGCTTTTGTGAAGGATGTCAGACTTGTTGCGGGCAAAACAACTCCCCCCGCAAGATATAACGAAGCAACATTGCTCACCGCAATGGAAAATCCCACGGGTCAGGTTGATGACGGCTCGCTCAGGGATGCCCTCAAAACCGCGGGCGGTCTCGGCACTCCCGCAACGAGAGCAGACATAATAGAAAAACTTTTCGACTCCTTCTGCATTGAACGCAGAGGACGCGAAATCATACCCACTTCAAAGGGCAGACAGCTTGTTGAAATTGTTCCGCCCGACCTCAAGTCCGCGGAGCTTACCGCGAAATGGGAGCAGAGACTGTCTCTTATTGCAAACGGAAAGGCGGATGACCGCAAATTCGTTGAGGAAATGAGAGGTTATGCAACCTCGCTTGTTACAGCAGTAAAAACAGGCGAAGAAAAGTACCGTCACGACAATATGACGCGTGAGCCTTGCCCCGAATGCGGCAAATTCCTGCTTGAAGTCAACGGCAAAAAGGGTAAAATGCTCGTTTGTCAGGACAGAGAGTGCGGCTACAGAAAGAGCGTTTCCGTTATAACAAACGCACGCTGCCCCGAATGTCACAAGAAGCTCGAAATGAGAGGCGAGGGCGACAAAAAAGCATTTTTCTGCGTGTGCGGCTACAGAGAAAAGCTTTCCGATTTTGAGAAAAGAAAAGAAAGCGCGGGCGCAGGAAAAAGAGATGTTGCAAAATATATGCAGCAGCAGACAAAACAGAAAACCGCAAGCAATCCGCTTGCAGACCAGCTTGCAAAATGGATGGAGGAAAACAAATGAGACGTTTTCTTTCTTTGATTCTTGCGTTTACAATGCTTTTGCTTTGCACCGCCTGTTCCGAAAAGGGTGCGGGCAAAAACATAACCTATGCGCTTGACCGTTCGCCCGAAACGCTTGACCCGCAGTTTGCATCAAGCAAGGATGCGCAGATTGTTATCAACAATGTGTTTGAGGGTCTTGTGCGCTTTTCACCCGAGGGCGAAATCATCGGCGGACTTTCCGAAAGCAGAACGGTGTCTGCTGACGGTCTGACTTACACATTCACTCTTAAAGAGGGGACGGAATGGTACTGCCCCGCTTCAATAAAAAATGAATTCGGCGAGGATTTCTATAACCGTTTTTCAGCCGAAAAGGTAACCGCAAACGATTTTGTTTTTGCAATGCGCAGAGCGATTGACCCCAAAACGGGTTCACCGTCGGCGCACCGCCTTTTCGTTATCGAAAATGCAACCGAAATTTATTCGGGAAAGCTCGGTGCGGAGATGCTCGGAGTTTCTGCCAAGGATGACAACACTCTTGTTATCAGGCTTGCAACTCCTTGCGACGATTTTCTTGAGAGGCTGACCGAAAGTGTGTTTATGCCCTGCAACGAGGACTTTTTCAATGCAACGGGCGGCAGATACGGTCTGAGCCACAGAAGAATTCTCTGCAACGGACCGTTTTATGTAAGCTCGTGGGATTCCGAAACATCCCTGACAATCAAAAACAACAAATACTATGCGGGTGAACAGAAAGTTCTTCCCATGTCGGTTATATTCTCGTTTGACCCCGATGTTGATTCCGTTGCCCAGAAGCTTTCTTCGGCAGCAATCAGCGCGGCGCTTCTTCCTCCCGACAGCGCGGTGCCCGAGGATTGCACCGTTGTCAAGGAAAACGAAAACGGAATTTTCGGTTTCTTCTTCAACTGTGCCGACAGCGTGATGAAAAACACTTCGCTCAGGCAGGCACTTTGTGCGAGTGTTGACAGAAGCCTTTTCCCAGAGGGAGAAAATCTCAGACCGCAGAGCGGGTTCATTCCCGTCAACTGCTCGTCGGGAAGTGTCACCTACCGTGAGGCGGCGCAGGGGAGAACTCCGATTATTGAATACAGCGAGTCGAAAGCCGCTTCTCTGTGGAATAAAGGTCTCGCAGAGCTTGAACAGTCAAAGGTGCAGATAACCGTGCTTTGCCCCGAAAATCTTGACGGCGCAGTCCGTCAGCAGCTTCAGATATGGCAGAGAGTAATGGGTATCAGCCTCGGAATTTCAATTGAAAACAAAACTGCAGAGGAAATCGAAAAAGCCGTTGCAAAGGGTGAGTATCAGATTGCACTCACAGGCATTGAGTCCGACTACGACAGCGCGGTTGACTATCTTTCCTCGCTTTCAGGCGGAGGTGTTTTCCGCTTTAAGACCGACGAATATTCACGCATTATCGGCAGACTTTTAGAGGTTGACAGCGACGAGGATCTTATCGGCGGTTGCTACACAGCCGAAAGCTACATTCTTCAGCAGGGAATCTGTCTGCCTCTTTATTCGCGTTCAAGCCGTTTTGTGACTGCCGAAGATATTGAGGGAATTTCGCTTCTCAATTCCGAAACGGGAATCAGCTTTATCGGCGCAAAGAGGTTTGACTGATGAAAAAGAAGATTATTGTTGCCGTTTCGTGGTGTCTTGTGCTTTTTTGTATGGGAATTATCTTTTATTTTTCTGCGCAGGACGGCGATGAATCGCAGGCTTTCAGCGATGCAATAAAAATCATTTTCGGAATTCCCGTGAGAGTTTCCGTTCTGAGAAAAATTGCTCATTTTACGGAATTTGCAGGTCTTGCGGCGATTGTTTTCAATGCTTTCAGGCAGACTTACGGACGCTTTTGCCCGTACCTCTCATTTTTTGTAACCGCCGCATATGCGGCAAGCGATGAGCTGCATCAGCTTTTTGTGCCCGGCAGAGCAGGTATGCTGATTGATGTTGTTATAGATTCGCTCGGTGCGGCAACGGCAATCGCATTCCTGATGATAATAATAAAGCTTTTTGAAAAGAGGAGAACGATATGACAGACAGTGAAAAAATTATTGCTGCAGGCTGTGCCGCGGGTGTTGCGGCGGCGGCAGTACCGACTGCGTATGCGCTCTCTCAGAATCTGAAGCGAAAGCCGCTCGGAGAGCACGATTTTGTTTGTGCCCAAAACGGCGAATTTGTTACCGCGTGCGGCGAAAAAATCGTTTTCAGAGGAATAAATCTCAACGATGATATACTGAATTTTGAAAAATACGATTTGACTGCCGATGACAATAATCAGCAGATTTTTGCCGCGCTCGAAAAACGTTTCGGCAGATACGGCGCAAGGGAACTGATGAAAAAGCATTACGATTTCTTTGTTTCCGATGCGGATTTGAAAAAGATTCAGAAGCTCGGCGCAAATTGTGTGAGAGTTCCGCTTCAGTACAGACTTCTTTGCAGAAAGGATAACTGCAAGGGCGACGTTGATTTTGATAAGCTTGACAAAATTGTTGAAAAATGCAGAAAGCTCGGAATTTATGTGATTTTTGATTTGCATTGCGCCCCCGGTGCGCAGAATCTTGATTCCGCCTTTACCGAGGGTGAGGAAAGCGCGTTTTTCAGCAGCGGAAAGGACGGCTTTGAGTCAAGAAATGCGGCGATAAGACTCTGGACACAGGTTGCCGCTCATTTCAGCGATGAGCCTGCCGTTGCGGCTTATGATTTGCTCAACAGACCGCTTAATAAAATGCCCCAGCCCCCCGAAAGCCTTGACACACTTCACAAATTCTACAAAAGAGCACTAAAGGCGATAAGAGAGGTTGACTCAAAGCATACAGTTATTATGCAGGCGGCTTACGGCGTGGAGACACTTCCCGATGCATCAAAAATCAAGGATAAAAACATTGCGTTGGGACTTTATTCGCATTTCAACACCACATTCGAAACCGATGCACTTGTCAATGCGATAAATGTCGGAAAATCCGATGTACCGTTCATTATCTGCAAGGTAAGAGCAGAGGAAAATATAGATTATGCTCTTTCGGCGTTCAACGGCAACAATGTTTCGTGGCTTTTCGGCGATTATAAAGGCAACGGTGCGAATTTTGTTTATTCGGGCAATATTTCACCCGCAAATCTTGACATTGATAAATACGATGAGATAGGCGAAAAATGGTCAAAACCCGTTTCAACAAAGAATTTCACCGAAAACAAGGAGCTTTCAAAGCTTCTGAAAGAAAAATATAAGGATAATTTCCTTTCGTTGTCCGAAAAGGCAAAGAAAAACAAGCCGAAGATTTCGGTCAGGTTCGGCAGAGCAACAAAAATAGGTGTCAGAAAAAATGCAGACAATAAATGAGGCACTTGAAAAACTCGGAGAATCAAAATTCCGCTCGGGTTTTCACCTGAGCGGAAAAGATAAAGATTATGTGCGGGAAAAGGGGATTGAAACAATCCGAAAACACGCGCAGGACATAATTTCAAAAAGACTTGCGCCCAAAGAAATTCCGAATGACGGACGGCAGACTCCGACAAAGGGTCATCCCGTCTTTATCGCACAGCATGCCTGCGCCTGTTGCTGCAGAGGTTGCCTGAATAAGTGGTACAAGGTTCCCGAAAAAACCGCACTTTCCGAAATTCAGCAGCAAAAAATCGTTAATCTTCTTATTGCGTGGATTGAAGAGGAAATGAAATCAGCGGAAAAATTATAAAAAAATAAAAAATTTCTCAAATAAGTGTTGATTTTTTCTTTCGGATGTGATAATATACTTGGGCAACAGAAGATTTGCGCTGTTAGCTCAGCCGGATAGAGTGTTTGGCTACGAACCAAAAGGTCAGGGGTTCGAATCCCTTACAGCGCGCCAAGTCTCAAATCGTTGTATATCAACGGTTTGGGGCTTTTTCTTTACCCTGCGTTAAGCTCCAAAAACGGAGCAAAAACAGCGTTTTGTGTACTGTTTGTGTACCAAGCCTTTAAAAATTGAGTTTTGGAGCTTATTATTTTGCACTCAAATACAAACAAAATAGGAGCGTTTCACTTTGTAGGTGATTCGCTCCTTTTGTTTTTTTATGCGTTTTTCGTTGCTCTGTTACTGAATATATCCGTCAGAGCTTCGGCGGCTCTTTCATCAGCTGTTTTGATTGCGTGAGTGTAAATGTTGCCCGTTGTGGCAACGTCAGCGTGTCCGAGCCTATGAGATACGGTTTTAATATCTGCACCGTTGAATATGAGCAAGGTTGCATTTGTATGGCGCAGGCTGTGAACGTGAACGGGCGGTAAATTATGCCGTTCTGTGAATTTCTTAAACCAACCCGTGACGGTGTCGGGGTGTATGGGTTTACCGTTCCAAGCCGTAAATACCTTATCGGTGTTATGCCATTGGTCTCCGAGCTTTAACCGTTCTTGTGTTTGGTAGACTTTTAAAGCCTTCAAAGCATCAACGGCGGGTGAGGGAAGCTTTATAACTCTGCGTGATGTTGCATTTTTTGTATCATCGTCATATATGCCCTTTTCAGGAAGATATAAGCTCGATTTGTTTATATCCACAATACCGTTATCAAGGTCAATATCAGACCATTCCAAGCCGCAAGCTTCGCCCCTTCGCATACCTGAATATAAAATCACGGTGAACAGGGTTTTGTATATTATCGGCTCATTTTCAAGGCATTGGAGCAGTTCAAAAGCTTGCATTTCGTCAAGATATTCCGCTTCTTTGCGTTCAGCTTTCGGCGGTTTTACTCTTTGGCAGGGGTTGGAGCTTATTATTTGCCATTGTACGGCTGTGCTCATAATTGAGGATATAAGGCGGTGATAATGCTGCAAGGTTTTGCCTGAGAGTGTTTTTTCTTCCTCTGCTGATTTAAATATCTTGTTGAGCTTAACACCCAAAGCGGAGCTTATAGCCGTTGCGGTTTTCTTTGATACATTGTTACCCTTTGCAGCTGATGTTATGCTTTGTTCTGATATGCCGCCTTTTTTTGCTATCTTCTCAAAGGTTTGCTTTTTCTTCTTTATAAGCTCCTTTAAATCAACGGTACAAATATACTTTGTATCGAGCCGTACGCCCTTTTCTGCGAGGTTATCATAGAAAGATAACAAATGATGCGGCTGTATTCTTTCAAGTTTTAAATGCCCCATAGCGGCGTTAATGCGAGGTAATAATGATTCGTATTGTGCAATGGTTTTAGCTCTTAACTGCTTCTTTGCATATTCGTTCATCCAACGTTCCGCAAAGTCGGCGAATCTGACATCAGAGCCGATATATAAACCACTCTTTACCTTTTCCTCAAATATAACCGCCTGACGGTTAAGATCTTTTTCAATCTGTTTCGGTGTCATGCCGGGCGCAGGCTTCCATGTCATATTATGCAGCATCTTTTTACCGTTGATGTCATAGCCTGCAGATACTCTTATTGTGTAGGTGTCACCACGTTTAATTATGCTTGCCATCGGCTTCTTCCTCTTTTAACTTTTCTGATAAAATCCATGGATGTATGCCTATAAGCATATCTAATAATTCATCACTTGTTTTGGTTAAATCGCAAACATAATCATTTAGGCTTTCTTTGAAACATTCAATAGCCTCAAAGTAGTTGCATCTTACCGCATTATATTCGTCATTCATTATTTTGGTTCGTCTGTCAAAAATATCACACATAGTTTCTTTATCAATGTTTTCAAGTCCTTTGACTTCCAATATAATATCTTTTGCTCTAACAATCCATTCTTCCAATTCTTTTTTATATCTTCTTCCAAAATCAAGGGCGCAGGTGAAATTTGAACAATTACTTTCCAGAAAAAAACTAATAAGTTCAAGTTCTAAAATGTTGTCCGTCTCAAAAATATCATCGTGTTCGTATTTTAATAATTTACCATTAGCATCATAAAAAGCGTGACCATAATCAGCACTTCTTTTTAATTCAGCAAGCATCGTAACAGCATATTCACTCAATCCTGTGTAATTACAGACTGATATAAGCTCCGTATCTGTACTTTTTATATTAGAATTACCGAGCAAATAATCTGTTGATACATTTAAATATTTTGCAATTTCTATCAATTTTTCAATATCAGGGCATCTTTCACCGCTCAAATAATAAGAAACTGTATTAGCAGTTACTCCTATGTGTTCTGCGAGTTCCTTTTGCTTTATGTCTTTTTGCGCTAAAACCTCATTTAATCTTTTGCCAATATTCTTTTTGGTTAATTCGTTCAAAAAAATCACTCCTGATTAACAATATCGCTATCTTGTTTTAAAATGATAACAAATCGCTTGATTTGTTGCTGTTGTTATGTTAAAATCATATCATAACAGATTGGTTATGTCAACAACAATTTTGAAAGGGTGATTTAATGTATAATCTTGACATCAGAAAAGAAGCATCAAACGCAGGTGTGAAGCTGTGGCAAATCGCTGAAAAGCTCGGGATAAATGACGGTAATTTCAGCCGTAAGCTCCGAAAAGAGCTTAAGGCCGAAGAAAAGACAAAAATCAGAGCTATTATTGCCGAGATAAAGGGGGCGAAATAATGACTACTCCCCGAATGCGAACTATTAAACAGACCATACAGGAGCTTAAAACCAAGGACAGCGCAACAGCTTTTACAGAGAGCGCATTGCGCCGAGCTATAAGCTCCGGGGCAATCCCTCATTTGAGAGCAGGCAATAAAATCCTTGTTAACCTTGACACAGTAGAACGCTATCTGTCGGGGGAACCTGTTATTCCCGATAAGCTCCCTGCAGAGGGCAAAATAAGAGCTTTGAATTGAGGTGCAACCGTGGGAAACTTTTCAGGTTACATTTCGTTATATCGGTCAATACAAAGTAATTTTCTGTGGGAAGATAAACCGTTTGCCAGGGGGCAGGCGTGGATTGATTTACTCTTACGAGCCAGTTATGAGGATAGAGAGATTATATTCAACGGTCTATATGTTAAGCTTGAAGAAGGTGAGTTTATAACATCAATAAACAAACTTGCCGATGCTTGGGGGTGGAGCCGTGGAAAAGTGGTTAGATTCCTCGAATCTCTCAAAGTTGCTTCAATGGTGAGTTATCAAACGGACAACCACAAAACAGTCATAAAACTGTTGAATTTCAAGGAGTTTCAGACTTGTTCAAAATCAAAACGGACAACAGACGGGCAACAAACAGACAACACGCGGACAACAGACGGGCAACAGACGGACACAAACAATAAATATAATAAGTATAATAAATTAAATAATTGTGAATCCGCCCCAAAATCAAAGTTTAAGGAGTTGAAAGTTCCCGATGATTGGACAGGCTAACATAGACCTTGAAAGAACGATTATCGGGGAAATGTTCTCCGATGAAGGAATATTGATTGAAGCATTGAGCGAATTGACGGCGAGTGACTTTTCGGACACTATGGCTAAAACGGTTTTTGAATCTGCGGCTGTTACTTTAAGCAAGGGGCAGAAGGTTGACCCCGTAACAATCCAAAGTGAATGGCAACCCGAACAAAAAGGAATGCTTAAAGATTTTTTACTTGAAAGTTATCAAGGTGTTATCTCAACATCTGCATACAGACACCATTTCAAGCAACTAAAAAATGCGGCAGTTATTCGCAAAGCAAGAGCAGAAACGGCAGATTTATATGACTTGTTTTCCGTATCATCAGATATTGAGTTATTGAGAGAAAAAGCAACAGACCTCTTGCAAGTATTTGATAACAAGAGCCAAACAAAATGCGTTGATGTTAAAACCGATTTCGGTAAATTCATTAACAGAATAGGACTGCCCCGTGAATACCTATCGACGGGAATAAAAGAGATTGATTATTTTCTAAAGGTTGAAAAAGGTGATTTTATAGTTATCGGTGGCAGACCTTCAAGCGGTAAAACGGCGATCACGCTTCAAATTGCATGCAATATAGCAAAATCTCACAAGGTAGTTTATTTCAGCCTTGAAACCTCGGATGATAAGCTCTTTGACCGTATTGTTGCAAACAAAACAATGACAGATTTTTCAAAAATAAAGAGGGGCGAGCTTAACGCTGATGATAAACAATTTTTGATTGATGAATACAAAGAGATATTCGCAAATCTTAATCTTGTTATCGTTAATGCGGCAGGCATGAGCGTTTCGCAGATTCAATCAATTGCTATACAGCAAAAAGCTGATGTTATTTTTATTGATTATTTGGGATTGATAAATAGCGGAAAAGAAAGCATTTCGGCTTATGAGAAAACATCTCAAATTTCAATAGCCTTGCACACGATGGCACAATATCAGAAAATAAGTGTCTTTGCTCTTTGTCAGCTTAACAGAACGGGAAAATCCGAACCTGATATGACATCATTGAGGGATTCAGGACAGATTGAGCAGGATGCAGATGCGATAATTCTTCTGTCAAATATAGATGACAGCGAAGAAAACAAGCATATCAAAGAATTAACAATTGCTAAAAACAAAGAAGGCGAAACAGGCAAACAACGGATTTGTTTTCAAGGCAAATATCAGCGTTTTTATTCTTTTGTTGAAGATGTAAGAACATACACGGAAACGTTGTTTTAATTCTAAACATCGGGATATGAGGGAAATTAACAATGGCAAACATTAAACAGATTTACGAAGAGCTCAACGAGTTTGTCGAAACTCTTGATATACGCGAAGTACAAAAAGATGAACTTGTTTCACTCGTTTCAGCGGCAATTGAAGGTGTGAAAGAAGAGGCCTTTGATAAAGGATTTGCAGAAGGTCAAGACACAGCCCGAAGTGACATAAAAGAATCTGCTGAAGATTTACGAAAAGCCGTTGAGAATTTTATCGACGAAATATAACAGCAAGGAACATGTAATAAATACTTTCACAAAATTAAAGAGCGAATCACTAAAACAACGATCAAACAATAACCCCTTTATTAAGATGTTTGAAACTTAAAACAATCATTTTAAAATGGCACAAATCACCGCTCCTTTATAAAGAAAAGTTCAAATCTGTGCCGTTTTGTGCCATTGATTTCATAGTTTTGCATTTAAGTACAAAAAGTAAAATGGACAAAAAGCTCCGATGGGAGCAGATGCACATAGATGTGTTGAGTGCATAAAAAAGCAGGCTATAAGCTCCTTGTTGGAACTCATAGCCTGAATGTTTTTTAAAACAAAAGGAGAGCTTAAAAGCTCTCCCGTAAACTTAGGGATTATTGGCAGGGCGGTGTATCCTGCATCTCAGGTACCCTTGCGGGTGTGTCGGGAACCATTTCCGACCTCAATAACCCCTATAAAGTTTATTCCCTTTGCATCTTTATTATACGCAAAAATGTGTATAATGTCAAGTAAAAATTGTCGAATTATGTATATCTCTTTATTCGGCCGCTATTCAAACGGTTTTGAAGCTTTGCATTGCTGATGTTGTACAATGAAGCAACAAACAAATGATTATCGTTTTTGTCAAGTTTTACGGCTACAAGTATATTATCATCGAGTATTTTTATAAGCTCGATACTGTCTGATTCTTTTGGATTTACTCCGATATAGTCGGGATTCTTGATAATATCGGGAATATCAGACATATACTTTTCAAGACCAGGATGCCGTTTCTTTATGTGTATTATTAAACCGTCAGATTGGTATATATCATCAATCGGTAGATTAATATTAAGTTGCTTATTAAATTCTTCTTTGTATCTGCCTACGGTATCCATTTGACGGCTCCTATACTTTTCTCTTTTGAATAGTGATTATATCATATTCCACTAATATATGCAAGTGCTTTCGTGTATGCGGTTATTCGGCTTTAAATGGCTGTTTAACCGCTTTTTGTTTTTAATGGCCGTTTACACTAAGTCAAACACAGAATGCGAAATAGGGGTGCACAGAGCAAAAGAGGGCTTATTCCTCGTTGTTGGGTTCGATGCCTTTTTGCCTTAAATAGTTCTCATAGCTTTTTCTTGCATCTTCAGGAGCATCATCATTTAAAACGAAAACGCAATTTTCATTCATGTGATACCAATCATCATTTGACATCCAATAATAATCAAGCTTTCTCATAATGAGCTCCTTTTAATTGTCGCTTTCATCGGGGATATACTCGATCAAATATTCTTTGCCTTTTGAATCCTTATAAACGAGCTTAACGCCCATAGCTTCACCGATGGCACACAATTCTTTTGATGAAAAATTATCCCTTGTCATTTTGTTTGCAAAGTTTTGGCGAGTGGTTCCAACGGCTTCAGCAAGCTCGGTTTGTGTCATATTAAGCTCTGAAAGCCTTTGTTTAATCACAGTTGATGCTGACACTAAAAAACACCTCTTTTCAATCTTTGGGAACGAGCTTATAGTCAAACTCCTTTCCCACTATAACATATTATAGCAGATAATTGTACACTTTTCAATGTACACATTCAACAAACATTCGCAATAATGTTTGTACACTTTTTAGTGAACTTTTTGAGCGAAAACTATTGACTTTGTAAATGGAATAGTGTACAATATAGTCACAGGTTAAGGGAACGGACACAAGAGAATGTGTCACCGAAGCCGAAAACCATATCCCTGTGAGGGCACAAAGCGGTGTTGCAATAGTCAGGAAGATGATTTCAGCCGTTCCTCAATACAATATGAAAGAGGTTATAACAATGTCAACACACGAACTTACCGCAAAGGTCAGAGAGCTTAAGGAGTTGCAGGCTCTCATTGAAGAAGCTACCGCTGAAGCTGAAGCAATCAAAGACGAGCTTAAAGCCCACATGAAGGCAACGGGAACGCAGGAAATGACGGTTGATGTTTTTAAGCTCCGTTACACATCGGTTACAAGTAGCCGCTTTGATAGTGCTGCTTTCAAGGCAACACACAGCGAACTCTACACACAGTATTGCAAGCCTTCAACATCAATGCGATTCAGCGTTGCATAAGAAAAGCCCTTATCTGAACGCCGACCAAAGCAACAGATAAAGGGCAACCAACCACCGAAGCGGTTGAGTACATTATAAGCTCGCCGCTTTGGAATGTCAATACAAGAAAGGATTTTTGTTATGAGCAATAACATCATTAATTATAAGCTCGATGTTGATACTGTAAAGAAAGAATACGGAGAGCTTAGTATATCAGCCACAAGAGCAATTAACTATTTTATCGCAATTGCCGTAAATGCCTACCAAACAGGACTTAAGGGTGAGCCGCTCAATTTACCGCTCCCCATCATTGAACAGAAAGGAGCCTAAAATATGAGTATATCAGAACTTTCGCAGGTAGCCCCGTCAGGTATTACACCCGCACCCGAAGGCACCACATACACCGTAGCAGGCAAGGAATTCCCCGTTATTGGATATACTGATTTTAATGGCAAGGCTGTGCCGTTGGTGGATATTCCTTCAATGTCAGATTACAAATGGCAATATAATTGCTTGATGGACAGAATCGAAAACCCCGAAAAGTATGCAGCGACCGGGGAAGATGTTACGGCAAGAATAGAGCATTTAAAAATGTGGCTTATTGAGAATAGGCATAAAGCAAACCCTAACGACCCGATTTACAATGAAGATATAGCAATGAAAATATCGGCATAAAGGTGCGCCAACACCGGAGACGAAATACCAAACCACTCAACTACCAAAACCAAAATGACCGCTTATAACAGGGAGCTTAACGGCTCCTTGTTTTTCTTTTGCCACCTGTCAAAACCTTACATCTTTTATTATATTGCTTTAAAACCTGAAAAAACCTGAATATTTTTACTATATGGGGTCGCGAAACACGACGGGAGCCAGGCACATAATGGCACATATAAACAAAAATGTAAAAGTGCGCAATTATACACCGTTGACGGTGCCATTGCGATTTTTTGCAAAAATACTCGAAACACAGTTCCGCTGATTACACCAGACAAGGTAAACCTTGCGTTTCACTATCCCTTTACAAAAGCGTTTGCAATATAGAATGAAAACTAATATTATGAAGCAAATTATATTTGTAAAACAAAGGGGATTTAGATATGCAAAGAAAAGAACCGCCGTATGTTTATGATCGTTCACTACTACCTGAATTATTAACCGTAGTTGAAGCTGCAAATTTTATTAGAGCATCAGAACAAACAGTTCGCAACAAAATACGTCAAGGAAAAATCAAGGCACTTGTTGATGGGGATTTAATCCGAATACATCGAAGTTCAATCCTTGAATATGCAGGCTTAAAAGATGTTGAATAATGTTGAGTTTTAAGATCCTGTTCTTTGTGTACTATTTGTGTACCAACGGTACACAAAACCGCTTGAAACTATGAAATGATATAAAATGCAAAACGACTGAAAGCGTTGATATATAAGGGATTACGCAAAACTATGAAAAGCTATAAAACGAGAGTTTCGTATCTACGAACCAAAAGGTCAGGGGTTCGAATCCCTTACAGCGCGCCAATTAAAGGATACGGATTTTTCCGTATCCTTTAATTTTTTATAAACTGTAAGGGATTCGAAAGCCCGTAAAGAAAACGCTTCGGGGAAGCATCTTCGGGAACTACACAAATATTGACAAAACTGTGGTTTATTGCTATGCTAAAGATACAAAACAGTTCCTTATGTCTTTTATTTGATAGAAACTGTATAGGAGGCAAACTATGATATTATATAAATACAGCAAGCTGCATTTTTTTATCCAATTTGTTTCGGTTGTTTTATTTGTAGCTGGATTACTTGTTTTTGAAATTGCAACAAGTGGTGTGAAATTTTCAGCAACAGTTT
>JAZTZD010000068.1:0-24899 GCA_045637305.1 Acutalibacteraceae bacterium | reverse complement strand
CACAGCAAGCGTGATTGCTGCTGAATTTAACCTCGGCTTCGCTGAGCGTTCCGTTTGCAACGTGCTTCATAATTTCAAAAAGGTCACTCTCAAGAAGAGGAAGAACAACCTGTGTTTCGGGGTCGCCGAAACGGCAGTTATACTCGATAACCTTGGGGCCGTCCTTGGTTATCATAAGGCCGAAATAGAGGCAGCCCTTGAATGGTCTTCCCTCGGCATTCATAGCCTTGATTGTGGGAAGGAAAATCTCGTTCATGCATCTTTCGGCAACTTCGTTTGTGTAGTAGGGGTTGGGAGCAATTGTTCCCATACCGCCCGTGTTGAGGCCTTCGTCATTGTCTTTTGCTCTCTTGTGGTCCATTGAAGATATCATCGGAACAACAACATTTCCGTCTGTGAAAGAAAGAACGGAAACCTCGGGACCTTCAAGGAATTCTTCGATAACGATGTTGTTACCACTTTCGCCGAATGCCTTGTCCTGCATAATGGATTTAACGGCATCTGCGGCTTCCTCACGGGTCATCGCAATGATAACACCCTTGCCCAGTGCAAGACCGTCTGCCTTGATAACTGTGGGAATGGGAGCTGTTTCAAGATAAGCAAGAGCCTTTCCGGCATCGTCAAAAACTTCATATGTTGCGGTGGGAATACCGTATTTCTTCATAAGATTTTTTGAGAAAACCTTGCTTCCCTCGATGATTGCGGCTTTCTTTTCGGGTCCGAAGCAGGGAATTCCGATTTTTGAAAGCTCATCGACCGCGCCGAGAACGAGGGGGTCGTCGGGAGCAACAACGGCAAAACCGATATCGTTGTTCTTTGCGAACTCAACGATGCCGTCGATGTCCTTTGCGCCGATTGCAACACACTCAGCATCGGCAGCGATACCGCCGTTGCCGGGGAGTGCATATATTTTTTCGATTTCTTTGTTTTCTTTGAGTTTCTTAATAATGGCGTGCTCTCTTCCGCCGCCGCCGACCACAAGAACTTTCATTGAGTACCTCCAATTTTAAATTCGGAATTCGCAATGCTGAATTCTGAATTAAGGACGGGTTTTGCCCGTACCCATTGTAATTATTTGTTGCTGATTATGTCGTTGCACACTTTTTCCGCCGACATCGGAAGAATAATCCACTCCGCCTGCTCCATAACTCTCTTCTGGAGTGTTTCGGGAGTGTCATCAGGCTGAATTTCAACAGCCTTCTGCATAATAATCTTACCGCCGTCAGGGATTTCGTTAACAAAATGAACCGTTGCACCCGTCACCTTGACTCCGTAGTCAAGTGCCGCCTGATGCACACGCAGACCGTAGAAGCCTTCGCCGCAGAATGACGGAATAAGTGAGGGGTGAACGTTGATAATTCTGTTTTCATAGTGCTTTGTGAAGCGCTCGGAGAGAATGCTCATAAATCCCGCAAGAACAATCAGGTCGATGCCGTCGCCGTCGAGAAGCTCGATGAGTCTGCCTTCAAAATCGGCACATTCGCTTTTAAGGACGGTTTCGGATTTTATTCCTGCCTTTGCGGCTCTTTCAAGGGCATATGCCCCCGCTTTGTTGGAAATAACAAGGGTTATTTCACCGCTTTTGATTATTCCTGCCGCCTGAGCATCAATCAGCGCCTGCAGATTTGTTCCGCCGCCTGAAACAAGAACGGCTATGCGGGCTTTGTTCAATTTATTCACTCCGTTCATCTTTTAAATCCGGAATTCGGATTTAAGGACGGGCTTCGCCCGTACCCGTTTTATATTTCTGTTAAGCGATAATAACTTTTTCTTCGCCCTTGATGATTTCGCCGATGATGTAAGCATCTTCGCCGTTTGCCTTGAGAACTTCAAGAGCCTTGTCTGCATCTTCCTTGGCGACAACGATGCTCATACCGACACCCATATTGAATGTGTTGAACATATCTCTTTCGGGGATGTTGCCTGTTTTTGCGATAAGCTCAAAGATGGGAAGAATTCTGAGAGAAGCCTTGTCAATCTTTGCGCCGAAGCCGTCGGGAATGCTTCTGGGAATATTCTCATAGAAGCCGCCGCCTGTGATGTGAGAAACAGCCTTGACTGTTACTTCCTCAAAGAGTGCGGTCATGGGCTTTACATAAATCTTTGTGGGAGTGAGAAGAGTTTCGCCGACTGATTTGCCGCCGAGCTCTGCAACGGGAGTCTTGATATCTGCGTTGTCAACGTCAAACACCTTTCTTACAAGTGAGAAGCCGTTTGAATGAACACCGCTTGAGGGAAGAGCGATAACAACGTCGCCTTCGGTCATCTTTGTGTTGTCAAGAACCTTATCCTTATCAACAACGCCTACGCAGAAGCCTGCAAGGTCATATTCGTCAACGGGATAGAAGCCGGGCATTTCAGCTGTTTCGCCGCCGATGAGGGCAGCATTTGACTGAACGCAGCCTTCAGCAATACCCGAAACGATTTCTGCGATTCTTTCGGGAACGTTCTTGCCGCAAGCAATGTAGTCAAGGAAAAGCAGGGGCTTTGCGCCGCAGCAGATGATGTCGTTTGCGCACATTGCAACGCAGTCGATACCTACTGTGTCGTGCTTGTCCATAATGAAAGCAAGCTTGAGCTTTGTTCCGACACCGTCGGTGCCGCTTACGAGAACAGGCTTTGAAATACCTGTGAGGTCAAGCTCGAAAAGGCCGCCGAAGCCGCCGATGTCGCTCATTGCGCCGGGTGTGAGGGTTTTTGCGATGTGTTTTTTCATAAGCTCAACAGCTTTGTAGCCTGCGGTAATGTCAACGCCTGCTGCTGCATAGCTTTCGCTGAAACTTTTCATATGTAAGTCCTCCTGTAAGAACATAATTTATTATTTATTGTTTTTTTCGGGCGCGCAATGCGCGCCCCTGCGTTTTGAAAATGTTGTTTTGCAACGCAAATCTTATTCTTTACCGTTCCAACAGTATGTGCAGACACAGTCTTCGGGAAGACCGATTGCTTCAATCATACCCTTGAGGCTCTGATAGCCGAGAGAAGTGAGATGAAGCTTTTTGCAGATACTGTCAAGAAGCGCCTTGCCTCTTTCGGTTGTTGCGTCGCTGTATTCTTCAATATGCTTATCGCCCTCTTCGCCTTCAAGCTCATGGATTGTCTTTCTTGCAATGAGGTCGTCTATTGATGTGCTTCTGGAGAAGTTGAGATATTTACAGCTGTACATAATCGGCGGACAGGCTGAACGCATATGAACCTGCTTTGCGCCGTTCTGATAAAGGAACTCAACCGTTTCACGAAGCTGAGTGCCTCTTACGATGCTGTCATCAACAAAAAGGAGACTCTTATCCTGAATAAGGTCGTGAACAGGAACAAGCTTCATTTTTGCAACCTTGCTGCGTTCTTTCTGGTTTGCAGGCATAAAGCTTCTGGGCCAGGTGGGAGTATATTTTATGAAAGGTCTTGCAAAGGGAATACCGCTTCGGTTTGCATAGCCGATTGCGTGAGGTGTTCCCGAATCAGGGACACCGCTGACGTAGTCGATGCCCTCGTTCTTGCCGTTTGCCTCATCGTCCTGAGCAAGGATTTCGCCGTTGCGTGTTCTCATAACCTCAACGGTCACGCCCTCATATTTTGAGTTGGGGTAGCCGTAGTATGTCCAGAGGAACGAGCAGATTTTCATTTTCTTCTGAGCTTCGGAAAGAACCGTTACGCCGTCGCTTGTTATCTCAACGATTTCTGCGGGGCCGAGTTCTTTATGGAATTTATATCCCAGCTTTTCAAAAGCAAAGGATTCAAACGAAACACAGAAGCCGTCATCGTCTTTACCGATGATAACGGGAATTCTTCCGAGTCTGTCTCTTGCGGCAAGAATGCTTCCGTTTTCTTTGAGAATGAGAATTGAAGCTGAGCCTTCAATCTGCTCCTGAGCAAAACGGATGCCCTCAACGAAATCGCTCTTATTATTTATGAGAGCGGCAACAAGCTCGGTTGAGTTGATTCTGCCCGAGGTCATTGCGTTGAAATGTCCGCCGCCCGCTGAAAGGAACTTTTCAACAAGCTCATCGGCATTGTTGATGCAGCCGATAATCGAGATTGCGTAAGTTCCGAGGCTTGAACGGATGAGAATGGGCTGCGGGTCGCTGTCGCTGATGCAGCCGATGCAGGCGTTGCCCTGCATTTCATCTGTTATTCCCGCAAACTTTGTGCGGAAAGGTGCGTTTTCTATATTATGAATGTCTCTCTGGAAACCGACGGTGTCATTTACAGCTGCCATACCGCCTCTGCGTGTTCCGAGATGGGAATGATAGTCAACGCCGAAAAATACATCTAAAACAACGTCTCTTTTTGATGTTGCTCCGAAAAATCCTCCCAAAGTGGTACCTCCCAAACGAATGTGAAACGAAATTACTTATTGAACTTTTCTTCTATCTTCTTGTTTGCGGCAAGAACCTTTTCCGTTGCGGCGGCTCTTGCATCAGTAAGCTTCTTTGCAAGCTCCTCATCGGACACTGCAAGAATTTGTATAGACAACAAAGCGGCATTGACTGCACCGTCGATTGCAACTGTTGCAACGGGAATGCCTGCGGGCATCTGA
Source organism: Acutalibacteraceae bacterium (assembly GCA_045637305.1). GTDB lineage: Bacteria > Bacillota > Clostridia > Oscillospirales > Acutalibacteraceae > CAG-177. Next base: position 20,362 of record JAZTZD010000068.1, on the reverse strand, counting down.
ACAGTTGAAAGAAGTGCATCCATGCCGTCAAGAGTTGATGATTTAACGGGAATTCCGATAACGGGAAGAGTGGTGTTGGCTGCAACTGCACCTGCAAGGTGAGCTGCCTTTCCTGCGGCTGCAATGATTGCGCCGAAGCCGTTCTCTTTCGCGTTTGCGGAGAACTCCTTTGCCTGCACGGGTGTTCTGTGTGCGGAATAAACGTGCACCTCATAGGGCACACCGTATTCTTCAAGGGTGTTGATTGCTTTTTCAACAACAGGCAAGTCGCTGTCGCTGCCCATGATGATTCCAACCTTTTTCATAAACATCCTCCTTTAAAAAATATATTTATATTATACAAAAGATACATTCATAATGCAAGGCATATCCGAATAAAATTTGAATAGAATTTTGTCGTTTATTTTGTGCGAATAACTGAAAGTTTTTTGTTTTTTATTTTAAGGCAAAGTAATTCTTATCAGCTATTGACAAATGTACTTTTTAAATGATAAAATATGCAGAAAGGTTCGGATACAGTCGGTATCCGATTTTTTTATATCAAAGGAGAAATAATATGTCACTTGCAACACTCTTCGTTACCGCTGTAGGTCTTTCAATGGATGCCTTTGCGGTTGCAATCTGTAAGGGTCTCGCAGTTAAAAAGGCGGGAATAAAGCAGATGGCGCTGGCGGGTCTGTGGTTCGGCGGATTTCAGGCTCTTATGCCCGCGCTCGGCTATCTTTTCGGCTCAACCCTCAGAGAATACGTTGAAAAATATGACCATTGGATTGCTTTCATTCTGCTTGGCGCAATCGGTGCAAATATGATTAAGGAAGCACTTTCAAAGGATGAAGACGGTGAGGGCAGCAGCGGCTCAATGGGTATCAAGGAAATGTTCACTCTTGCAGTTGCAACAAGCATTGATGCGCTGATAATCGGTGTCGGATTTGCATTCTTGCCCAAAGAAGAAATGAACATCGTTGCTGCGGTTGCTTTTATCGGTGTAATCACATTTATCCTTTCGGGTATCGGCATCAAAATCGGCAACATTTTCGGGCTGAAATTCAAGTCAAAGGCTGAGCTTACAGGCGGTATCATACTTATTCTTATGGGACTTAAAATTTTGCTTGAGCATCTCGGCGTTATAGGATAAAGGTGAGGTAAAATGCCTAAAAAAGACTCAAAAACAACAAAAATGAAGATTGTCAATGCTGCGTGGAAGCTGTTTTACGAACAGGGATACGAAAACACGAGTGTTGAGGAAATCGTTGACGAATCGGGCACATCAAGAGGCTCTTTCTATCATTATTTTGACGGCAAGGAGAAGATTCTTACCTCGCTTTCAACTCTTTTTGACAATAAATATGAAGAGCTTGAAGACACTCTGACCGACGAAATGTCAAGCTTTGAAAAGCTTATGTATCTCAACCGCGAACTTTTCCTTATGGTTGAAAACAGTATTCCGATGGACCTGCTTTCAAGGCTTTATTCGTCCCAGCTTACGGGCAAGGGTGACAGAAATCTGCTCGACCATAACAGAATTTATTATAAATTGCTCCGTAAAATTGCAATTGAGGGTCAGAATAACGGTGAATTCCGCGACGGAGTTTCCGTTAATGAAATCGTCAAGGCATATGCGCTTTGCGAAAGAGCAATAATCAGCGACTGGTGTCTTTGCAACGGCGAATATCCGCTTTACAAGTATTCGGAAACACTTTTACCCCTTCTTTTTTCGGGATTTTTGAAAAAAAATTAAAAATATTTATTTTGTGTATTTTTTGCGTTCTTGTTATTGAATGCGTGAAAAACGCAGTAATATCAAGGAAAATTCAGAAAAAATAAAACGGAGTACGGAAATTGTTCTGTACTCCGTTCTGTATTTCATTCTTGTTTTTTTTGTGCTATAATCTCGACTCAAAGCTATAGTGAAAGGAAAAAATATTATGACATCACAACTTGCGGCATTTATACTTTATTTTGCTGTTGTTCTCGGAATCGGACTTTTCTTCTTCTTCAAGTCCAAGGGAACAGGCGAAAAGGATTATTTCCTCGGCGGACGTTCAATGGGTCCCTGGGTAACAGCTCTCAGCGCACAGGCTTCGGATATGAGCGGCTGGCTTCTTATGGGCTTCCCCGGAAGCATCCTCGCTTTCGGTATGGGTCAGGTCTGGATCGGTATCGGTCTTGCTCTCGGTACTGCGGCAAACTGGATTTTCGTTGCACGCAGACTCCGTAAATTCTCACAGGCGGCAAACGACTCAATCACCGTTCCTCAGTATCTTTCAAACCGTTTTCTTTCAAAGAGCCCCGCACTTCAGATAATCTGTGCGATTGTTTTTCTTGTTTTCTTCACCATCTATGTTGCATCAAGCTTCGTAGCAGGTCAGAAGGTATTCATTCAGGTTGTTCCTCAGCTTGCTGAGAATCCCAACATTGCACTTCTTATCTTTGCGGCTATTATTATTGTTTATACATTCCTCGGCGGCTTCAAGGCTGTTTGCTGGACAGACTTCTTCCAGGGTCTTATGATGCTTGCAGCTCTTCTTGCAGTTCCCTTTATGCTTGTTTTTGCTCAGGAGCTTGATTTCAGCGTATTTGAAGCAACTGCAGGCGGCGTCAATCCTCTCAATCCCTTCTCGGCAAGCTGGCAGGATGTTGCTTCGGGTCTTGCATGGGGTCTCGGATATTTCGGTATGCCTCACATAATCGTAAGATTTATGTCAACAAAGAACTCAAAGGTTCTCAAAAAATCAGCAACAATCGGTATTGTATGGGTTGTTCTTTCACTCGGTGCGGCAATCGCAATGGCTATTCTCGGCAGAGCATTTGCACCCACACAGGCACTCGTTGATGCAGGTCAGCAGGAGCTTGTTTTCGTTACACTTGCACAGAAGCTCTTCCCCGGATTTGTTGCAGGTCTTCTTCTTTCAGCTATCGTTGCAGCGGCAATGAGCACTGCGGACTCACAGCTTCTTGTTGCTTCTTCATCATTCACAAGCGACATTTATAAGCCCATCTTCCGCAAGAAAGCATCCGACAAGGAAACTCTCTGGGTTGGCAGAATCGTTGTTCTCATCATTGCGGTTATCGCTTATTTCATTGCAAGCAGCAAGTCAGAAGGCGCGGCAACAATCATGACTCTTGTTGATAATGCCTGGGGCGGTTTCGGCTCGGCATTCGGTCCCGTAATCATTCTTTCGCTCTTCTGGAAGAGATTTACTTACAAGGGCGCAATCGCAGGCGTTGTCGGCGGTGCGGTTGTTGACGTTCTCTGGATGAACTTCCTCACAGACTCAACAGGTGTTTATGAGCTTCTTCCCGGTTTCATTGCAGGTTTCCTTTTCGCAGTGATTGTTTCACTTATTGACAAGAAACCCTCAAAGGAAGTTGAAGCACTTTTTGACAAAGCAGTTTCGGCAGAAATCGAATAAAAACAAAGAAAGCACCCGCAAGGGTGCTTTTTTATGTGCTGTTCGATTAAAGGAATATGCGGCGGATAAGATAAAGAATTATCATATGCACGGGATAGAAAGCGTAGAAACCGTACTGAAGAGCTTTTCCGCCTTTTCCTTTTCTGCCGCCGTAAAGCCAGATCGGAATAAGGGCAAAAACGGCAAAGCCCTGAATTGCGAATTCAAATGATTTTCCGAAAACGTCAACGATAATAGTCTGTCCTTCAAAAAGAATAAGATTGAAAAGAAGCATGGATATAAGCTGAAGCAGCCATGCAAACGGGAAATCTCTGAAAAGATAGAACATTATTACCGTAAGATATCCCCAGAACCCGTAATCGGGGAAACCGATGAAAGCCGCAAGAGAAAGCGGAATGAGAAGCAAAACAGACTTTACAATTGTTTTTGCATTCTTCTCTTTCCTTGCCTTGTCAATAACCGTTATTGCAAGAAGACCGAGAAGCAGGGTGAACATTACATTCTGGTGATACGGATAAAACCAGTTTCCGCCATAAAAATAATTGAACGGAATTTCCGAAATAACCGCAAAGGTGAGAAGGCGGAGAATGTATTTTTTCAGATTTGAGGTGTGGATGAAGCCCTCGGAAATCTGAAAGGCAAAAATCGGAAAGGTGAGTCTTCCGAGGTAGGTCATCCAATCATTTCCCGAAACGACTGTTGCCCACAAATGGTCAAAAAGCATAAAAATGACGGCAAGGATTTTTAAAACGTCTGTTGATAGTCCGCCGAAAGGTTTTTTTGTCAGCGGACTGTTACAGGGCAGCTTTTTAATAAAATCTTTATTCATTTGAATTTCCTCCTTAATGAACTTCCAATACTGAAGTATACCGCAAAAGGATGGGAAAAGAAAATATACAAATTCATTAAATTGTATGCAGATAAAACATTTAGTGGGATTTTTGTATAAATTTGAGGGTTTATTTTTATGAATTTATCTAATTGTAAAATTATGAGCAATGTGTTAAAATAAACATCGGGACAAAAGATTATCAGTATAAACGCGGAGGTTTATTATGCAGAAGGATACTAAAATTGCAATCAAGGAAACCTTCCTTGACTTGCTCAGGGCAAAGCCTTTCGACAAAATAACAATCCGTGATATCGTTGAAACCTGCGGAATAAACCGAAACACATTCTATTATTATTACAGCGATATTTACGATTTGCTCGAAGAGGTTTTCAAAAATGAAATCACGGATCTTATGACCGTGCACGGTTCGAGCGCTTCCTGGATAAAGGGATTTATCAAGGTTGCCGATGCTGCATACAGCAACAAAAAAATCATCAACAACATCTGTTCTTCGCGAAGCTATGACTATCTTGAAAGCTATATGTTCAAGGCTTGCAGCTTCGTTATAATTGAGCTTGTTAACAATGTTGCAGAGGGAATGGATGTTCCCGCAGATGATATAGATTTCATTGCATCGTTCTACCAGCACGCGTTTTTCGGCGTAATCAGCGAATGGTTCAGAACGGGTATGCGTGAAACTCCCGAACAGCTTGCGCAGAATTTCTGGCTCATCATAAGCGGAATCAAGCAGGCTTTGCAGAGAAGCCAGAAGAGATACAAGCTTATCAAGAGAAGAGGCAATGTTTAAGTTTGAAGATGAAAATATAATAGTCTGCCTCAAGCCCGCGGGCATTCTCAGCCAAGGGGGAAGCGGAAAGGATATGATTTCGCTTCTCAACGAGCATTTTGAAACAACAGGGCAGAAATGTGAGGCTTTTCCCGTACACAGACTCGACCGTGAAACGTCGGGTCTTATCGTTTATGCAAAAAACAGCCGTTCCGCGGCGAAACTGTCCGAACAGATAACAAAAAACGAAATAAAGAAGCATTATTATGCGGTTGTCATAGGCACACCCGAAGAAAAAGAGGGGATTCTCAAGGATTTGCTTTTCAGGGACAAGCAGAAAAACAAAAGCTATGTTGTGAAAAGAAAACGTGCGGGAGTCAGAGAAGCTTCGCTCGAATATAAGGTTATCGGCGAGAAAGACGGTCTGTCACTTGTTGATATTCTGCTTCACACGGGAAGAACTCATCAGATAAGAGTTCAGTTTTCGAGCAGAAAAATGCCGCTTGTCGGCGACGGAAAATACGGCGGAGGAAGCGGCAATCTTGCCCTTTTTGCGCACACGCTCGAATTACGTCACCCCGTATCGGGCGAACAGATGAAATTTTCCGCCGTGCCCGACAAAGAACAGTACCCTTGGAATTTTTTTGATACGGAATTATAAAAGATGCAGAAAAACGGTTTGCAAAGGAAAAATCCGATGCAAACCGTTTTGTTATGTTTTTATCTTCCCCAGATTTTTCTGTCGAGGGAACGGAACTGTGCCGCGAGTGCGATGTGATTTTCTTCAATCATAGGTGAGTTTTCAAGGTCGGCAACTGTGCGTGCAACTCTCAGCACTTTATCGTATGCGCGTGCAGAAAAGTTCAGCTTTTCAAAAATTCTTTCAAGAAAAACCATTGCATCCGTTGAAAGCTGACAGAATTCTTTTGTCATTGCGGCGTCCATTTTCGCGTTGCAGGAAACACCGAGACCACGGAGTCTTTCCTGTTGGATTTTTCTTGCGGCGTTGACTCTTGCTCTGATATCCGCCGAGCTTTCTGAGGGAACCTTGCTTGAAAGCTTGTCGAAATCAACGGGCGGAACTTCAATGTGAATGTCGATACGGTCAAGAAGCGGTCCCGAAATCTTTGAAAGATATTTTCTTGCCGCACCCTGAGGACAAGTGCATTCGCGTTTCGGATGACCGTGATAACCGCAGGGGCAGGGGTTCATTGCGCACACAACCATCGCCGAACAAGGATAGGTGAATGATGCACTTGCTCTGGAAATGGTGATTTTGCTGTCTTCAATCGGCTGACGCAGAACCTCCATCGCAATTCTTGAAAATTCGGGAAGCTCGTCAAGAAAAAGAACACCGTTATGTGCAAGCGAAATTTCACCCGGTCTCGGAATTGCGCCGCCGCCCGAGAGGCCTGCGGGCGAAACCGTGTGGTGCGGTGACCTGAACGGTCTTTCACGGATAAGCGACACACCCTCGGGAAGAACACCCGCAATCGAATAAAGCTCGGTTGTCTGAAGGCTTTCTTCAAATGTCATATCGGGAAGAATGGACGGAAGTCTTTTGGCGAGCATACTTTTGCCCGAGCCCGGAGGTCCGACCATCAGAATGTTGTGACCGCCCGCCGCGGCAATTTCAAGCGCAAATTTTGCTTCCTGCTGACCCATAACATCCTTGAAATCGGGCACGGGATAACGGGAAACACTTTCCTTTGAGGGGTCAAAAACAACGGGGGACAGTATTTCTTCGCCACGGAGATGTTTTACAAGCTGTTCAACGGACTCAACCGCAAAAACCCTTGTGCCCGTAACAACAGAGCTTTCAAGGGCATTGTCTTTCGGAACAAAAACATTCCTGATTCCGCTTTCCGCCGCCCTGATAACCATCGGCAATGCGCCGTTGATGTGACGCACCTTGCCGTCAAGAGAAAGCTCGCCGATAAAAGCGCAGTCATCAATGTTGCATTTGAGCTGATTTCCCGCTTTGAGCACGGCAATCAGAATCGGAAGGTCGTAAACGGGACCCTCTTTGCGGATGTCGGCGGGGGAAAGATTGATTGTTATTCTGCTCTGAGGAAATTCAAAGCCGCTGTTTTTGACTGCTGAACGGACTCTGTTTTTCGATTCGTTAACGGCGGTATCGGGCAGACCGACAACGTCAATTCTCGGCAGACCCTGACCGTAATCAACCTCGACCCCGACCATATAACTGTCAATGCCGAAAAGACCCATGCTGTTTATTCTTGCAAACACGGGGCATCCCCCTTTCTTCTATGAAAATATTTTAACCGCAGCGGAAGATTATGTCAAGATAAGACGTTTTTACTGATAAAATTGTTTTATTTTTCAAAAAAGCATTGTTTTATGTAAAATTTTGTTGTATAATCGTTGCGTATGCGTTATCGGCAGATGTGCCGATAATTATAATTGAAAGGAAGGATATTGAAAAATGGAAGTTCTCTTCGAAAATCTGCTCGGTATTACCTGGCAGCAGGTCCTTATGTGGGTAATCGGCGGTCTGCTGATTTTCCTTGCAGTTAAAAAGGAAATGGAACCCACCCTGCTTCTGCCCATGGGCTTTGGCGCAATTCTCATCAACCTCCCCGAATCAGGTGCGGCGGCGGTTATTGACCACCTCTTTGAAATCGGTATTGAAAGCAATGAGCTTATGCCTCTTGTTCTTTTCATCGGTATCGGCGCAATGATTGACTTCGGTCCGCTTCTGAGCAATCCCAAGTTTATGCTTTTCGGTGCGGCTGCGCAGTTCGGCATATTCTTTACTCTTGCGATGGCTTCGCTCTTCGGCTTCGAGCTTAATGATGCCGCTTCAATCGCAATCATCGGTGCGGCAGACGGCCCCACATCAATTTTCGTTGCCCAGATGCTTAAATCAAACTATACTGCGGCAATTATGGTTGCGGCTTATTCCTATATGGCTCTCGTTCCCATTGTTCAGCCGCCCATCATCAAGCTCTGCACAACAAAGAAAGAGCGCAAGATTCGTATGAAATACGAAGCAAAGAACGTTACAAAGCTCACAAAGATTCTCTTCCCCATCGTTGTTACCGTTATCGTAGGCCTTGTTGCCCCCGATGCTGTTGCACTTATCGGCTTCCTTATGTTCGGTAACCTCATCAGAGAATGCGGCGTACTTAACTCACTTTCAGACACAGCGCAGAATGTTCTTGCAAACCTCATCACAATTTTCCTCGGTATCACAATTGCATCAAAGATGAAGGCAGAAGATTTCCTTCGCATCGAAACTCTCCTCATTATGGCTCTCGGTCTTGTTGCATTCGTATTTGACACCTTCGGCGGCATTATGCTCGCAAAGGTTATGAACCTTTTCAGCAAGAAGAAAATCAATCCGATGATCGGCGCAGCAGGTATTTCGGCATTCCCGATGTCCGCAAGAGTTGTTCACAAGCTCGGTCTTGAAGAGGACAACCAGAACTTCCTGCTTATGCATTCAATCGGCGTAAACGTTTCGGGTCAGATTGCTTCGGTTATCGCAGGCGGTCTCATTCTTGCTTTTGTTAAATAAGGGAGGATAAGAAAAATGACAAATGAAATGATAACTGAAATCGCAAACGAAATTGCTGCGGAAGCAACAACAGCTGCGGCACAGGGCGACCTCGGAACACTTAAATTCAGCGTCGAAAATTTCCTCAGCTCACTTCCCATTATGGGCAAGGGTATGCTCGGAATTTTCATCGTTACAATCGTTATTATCCTTGTTGTCGGCGCACTCAATAAGTTCACAGCACCCAAGGCAAAGAACAAGGAACAGAAATAAGGCACCAAATTTTTGTTGACAGAATAAACAAAAAGTGCTATTATTATCTAAATATTAAATGCGGTAACCCCGCAAAAGAAAGGACAAAACGAAATGAAAAAGTTTTTAGCAGTTTTCTTCTCAGTACTTTTCGTTCTCTCATCTGCAACAGTTGCTTTTGCAGGCGAAGACACTCTCACATGTGACACTTGCTTCGAAGTTCTCGGAACAAAGGATGCTTACAATAAGCACGTTTCAGGCGGCTGCCTTGTTGATTTCGAGCCCTGCCAGTACTGCGGCGGCAACATCGCAAACGCAAACCTTGAAGCTCACGAGCTTGCTTGCCCCAAGGGCGCAGGCAAATGCGAATTCTGCGGCGAGGATTATGCAACACAGGCTGACTACGCAACTCACAAAGAGAGCGAATGCAAGGTAACAGGCGCTATCGGCGACAAAGTTCCCGTTGCTTCAATCTTTGATAAGATTGTTGATGCTCTTAAGGGTGTTGACTGGGGCGGTCTTGTTGGTAAGATCGGCGACTTCATCGGCGGCATCGACTTCGGCGGTATCGTTGAGAAGATTAAGCCCATCCTCGAGAAGGTTGTTGAGTTCGTTAAGGGCGCAATCGCATAAGTAAATAATGCAAAAAATGAGAGCAGTCCGAAAGGGCTGCTCTTTTTTATGCTTTTCTTTCAATTAAAGTCACGACTTCTATATGATTCGTGTGCGGGAACATATCCACGGGACAGATTTTTTTGACGGTGTAGCCTTTTTTGGTGAAGTAGTCGAGGTCTCTTGCGAGGGTTTCGGGGTTACAGGAGATATAGACAACTCTTTTCGGGTTCATTGTTGCAACCGAATCGATGAATTTTTTTGTGCTTCCTGCACGGGGCGGGTCCATAAACACAACGTCTGCGCTTTCTCCCGCAAGAGCAAGCTCCTGCATAAAATCACCCGCATCGGCGCAGTAAAACCTTGCATTTTTTGCATTGTTTATCTTTGCGTTTGCGATTGCATCTCTGACGGCATCTTTGTTCAGCTCAACGCCGATAACAGAGCCCGCTGTCTTTGCCGCAACAAGACCGATTGTGCCGATTCCGCAGTATGCGTCAATGACCGATGTGTTTTCGTTGAGTTCTGCAAGCTCCATTGCCTTGCCGTAAAGCTTTTCGGTCTGAACGGGATTTATCTGATAAAAAGATTTGGGCGAAATTCTGAAAACACAGCCGCAGAGGGTGTCTTCGATATATCCGTTTCCGTAAAGCACCTCTTCCTTATCGCCGAGAACGAGATTGGTGTCTTTCGGGTTGATGTTAAGCACAACGGTTGTGATTTCGGGGTGTTTTTCAAGCAGTGCGGCAACAAACTTCTTCTTAATCGGAAAATAACCGCTTGCGCCGACAAGAACAACCATCACTTCGCCGCTTGTGAAGCCTCTTTTGACGAGTACGTGGCGCAGAAAACCCGTGCCTCTGTCCTCATCATAAACAAAAATTTTGAATTTTGGCAGCATATTGCGGATGTCAACAATGATTTCGTCTGCAATGCTGTCCTCTGTCATACAGGTGTCAACGGAAACAATTCTGTGGCTTCCCGACTGATAAACACCCGAGATGATTTTGCCGCTTTTCGTTCTTCCGAAAGCCGCCTGCACCTTGTTTCTGTAATGATACGGATTTTCCATACCGATAATTTTACTGACTTTTCCGAATTTTTTCAGAAGAATCTCGCATCTTGCCTGCTTCCATTTAAGCTGGCGGTCATACGTCATATTCTGAAGCTGACATCCGCCGCACTTTTTTGCAAAGGGGCAGGCATCGGGATTTGTTTTATTGATTGATTTCTGTGACATATTATGTCCTCACTTGATTTTTACTTCATTTTCGGCATGGGTCTGAATTTTGCCGTATATTCCGAAACGTCTATTCTTATTATGCTGACGATTGTTGTCATTTTATCTTCAAAATCAAAATCCTTGCCCGTCTGGGTTTTCATAAGCACGGAAAGTGCAAGCTTTTTTTCTTCAACATCCTCAACGATTTCGGCGGTGCCTCTGCCCATAATCGAGGAATATGCAATTCCGTATCTGCAGGCAACATCGCCCTCAAACGGCACAAGGTCGCACTCTGCCTCAAAGAAAACCTTGGGATTGGCTCTGATAACATCGAGTTTTCTGCCTCTTTTTGCGCCGTGCAGATAGATTGTCAGCTTTCCGTTATTCATAATATAGCCGTAATTCATCGGCACAACATAAGGCTCATCGCCGTCAACAAGACCGATGTGGGCAATTTTTGATTCATCGAGAATGCGGATTATTTCATTTGTATCTGTAACTTCCCGTTCTCTTCTTGTCATTCCGTTACTCATTTTTTATTCCTCACATTCAAAAAGTTTTGTTGAAAGATATCTTTCTCCGTTATCGGGCAGAAGCACAACTATGTTTTTGCCCGCATTTTCATCTCTTGAAGCAACAAGCGATGCCGCGTGAAGCGCCGCACCCGATGAAATTCCGATGAGAATTCCTTCCGATTTAACGGTTTTTCTTGCCGCCTCATATGCTTCTTCGGTTGAAACGGTGATTATTTCGTCATAAATATCCGTGTCTAAAATTGAGGGCACAAAGCCTGCGCCGATGCCCTGAAGACCGTGCGCACCCGCCTTTCCCTGCGAAAGAAACGGCGAATCCGTCGGCTCAACGGCTATGATTTTTATGGCGGGATTTTTTTCTCTGAGATATTTTCCCGTGCCCGTTATCGTGCCGCCCGTGCCGACACCCGCAACAAAAATGTCAACCTTTCCGTCGGTATCGCTCCAGATTTCGGGACCCGTTGTTTTGTAATGCGCATCGGGGTTTGCGGGATTGTCAAACTGCGCGGGAATGAAAGCTCCTTCAATCTGTGAGGCAAGCTCTTGCGCTTTGGCGATTGCGCCCGCCATACCCTTTGAGCCGTCGGTGAGAACAAGCTCTGCGCCGAATGCCGAGAGAAGCTTTCTTCTTTCAATGCTCATTGTTTCGGGCATCGTGATGATGACTTTCATTCCGAGCTGGGCGGCGGTTGAGGCAATTCCGATGCCTGTGTTACCGCTTGTGGGCTCAATGATGACGGACTCCGTTGTTATTTTTCCGCTTTCAAGCGCCGAAAGAAGCATTTCCTTGCCGACTCTGTCCTTTGCGCTTCCTGCGGGATTGAGATATTCAAGCTTTGCAAAAATATCCGCCTTCATCCCGTTTCCGTAGCGGGAAAAGTGAACAAGCGGAGTGTTTCCGACGAGAGCCGCCGCATTTTCATATATTTTCATAACCATCAGCTCGATTCAATAATATTTATAACATTATATCAAATTACTATATGCGCGGTCAAGGTGTTGTGTTTGGTAAATCTGCCTAAAACGGAAGATTTAATTTTTCACATAATGACGGAAAGATATTTCTTGCATTAACGGTTTAAATTGATATAATTAAGGTAGGGTGAAAGTATGTATTCCCAATAAGAATAAGGAGACTTTATTATGGCAGAAAAAATCAGAATCGGTATAATTGGTTGCGGCGGTATCGCAAACGGAAAGCATCTTCGTGCAATTTCAAATATTGATTTCCTTGAGCCCGTTGCATTCTGTGATATTATTGAAGAAAGAGCAATCGAGACCGCAAAGAAATACGGCTCGGCTGATTCAAAGGTTTACACAGATTACAAAGAGCTTCTCAAGGACGAGAGCATTGTTGCTGTTCACGTTTGTACTCCCAACAAGTCACACAGCTTCATCTCAATTGATGCTATGGAAGCAGGCAAGCACGTTCTCTGCGAAAAGCCCATGGCAAAAACATATGCGGAAGCAAAGGCAATGTATGAAGCTTCGGTAAGAACAGGCAAGGTTCTTTCAATCGGCTATCAGTCACGTTGGAGAAGCGATTCTCTTTATCTTAAGGAATGCTGCGAAAACGACGAGTTCGGCGAAATCTACTACGCAAGAGCTCTTGCACTGCGCAGAAGAGCAGTTCCCACCTGGGGTGTATTCCTCAACGAAGAAGAACAGGGCGGCGGTCCGCTTATCGATATCGGAACACACGCACTCGACCTCACTCTCTGGATGATGAACAACTACAAACCCAAGATGGTTGTAGGTACAAAATATAAGAAGCTCGGCGACCAGAAGAGAACCGCAAATGCTTGGGGCGACTGGGATCCCGAGAAGTATACCGTTGAAGATTCGGCATTCGGCTTTGTTGTTATGGAAAACGGCGCAACAGTCAGCGTTGAATCGGCTTGGGCACTCAATATCGCAGACCCCTGCGAGGCTTCAACTCTTATCGCAGGCGTTAAGGGCGGCGCAGATATGCTCGGCGACGAACTTCGTCTCAACTATGTAAAGAATGGCAGACAGGTTATCGAAAACCCCAACTTCGATGCAGGCGGCGTTGCATTCTATGAGGGTGCAAGCGACAGACCCGAAGAGCTTGAGTGCCGCGCATTCTACGATGCAGTTCTCAACGGTGCGGAGCTTCGCACAAAGCCCGAGCAGGCAATGGTTGTAACTCAGATTCTTGAGGCAATCTATGAGTCGGCAGAAACAGGCAAGCCCGTATATATTAACAATGACTAAGAGGTAATATAATGAAAATAGCAGTTCAGGTCTATTCTGTCAGAGACCATATAAATGACAGCGAAACTCTTCTCAAGGCACTTGAGGAAATCAAAAAAATCGGTTATGACGGCGTTGAATTTGCAGGATATTTCAATACTGATGCAAAGGTAATCAAGGCAAAGCTCGACGAGGTAGGCCTTGTTGCAGTCGGCAGCCATATGGGTCTTGACGATTTCAAGGAAGACAAAGTTGAAGCAACAGCTGAATTCATCAAAACCCTCGGCGCAAAGAGTGCAGGTGTCGGCGGCGCGCCCCACGGCACTGCAGAAGAGTGCGAGATAATCGGCGACGTTCTCGGCGGTGCAGAAAAATACGGAATAAAAACATATTATCACAATCACTGTGAAGAATTCGTTCCCCTTGAGGACGGCAGACTTCCCATTGACATCATCAAGGCAAAATGTAACCTTGAGGTTGACACCTACTGGAGCTTCCACGCAGGTGTGGATAACTATAAATTCCTTACCGAAAACAAGGATAAAATCATCCATCTTCACGTCAAGGACGGCATCGACGGCAAGCCTATGGCACTTGGCGAGGGCAATAATGACCTTGCAACCGTTGTGAAGGCGGCAAAGGATATGGGAATTGAATGGCTTATCGTTGAAAACGATGACCCCGTACCCACAGGCTTTGAGGATGTCGCAAGAAGCATCAAGTATCTCAAAAGCATAATCTGAACCATAATGTAGGGCGGGATGCCCCCATCCCGCCGTACGTTGTTTTATAAGGAGAAACACAATGAAACTCGGAGTATTTACAACCTTACTTTCAAACCTCTCTCTTGAAGAGGCACTCAAATATTTCAAGTCACTCGGCATTGAAATGGTTGAAATCGGCTGCGGCGGCTATCCCGGAAATGCACACGCAAATCCCGAAGAGCTTCTTGCGGACGAAGCAAAGCTTGAAGAATTCAAAGCACTTCTCAAAAAATATGATGTTGAAATCAGCGCACTTTCCTGCCACGGTAACCCCGTGCATCCCAATAAGGAAATCGCGGCTGATTTTGATAAGACAATCCGCAACACAATCCTTCTTGCGGAAAAGCTCGGTCTTCATCAGATTAACACATTCTCAGGCTGTCCCGGTGACTGCGAAACTGCAAAATATCCCAACTGGGTAACCTGCCCCTGGCCCAACGATTTCGGCGAAATCCTTGATTGGCAGTGGAATGAGGTGCTTATTCCCTATTGGAAGAACCTTGTTGAGTTCGCAAAGGCACACGGCGTTAACAAAATTGCGCTTGAGCTTCATCCCGGCTTCTGCGTTTACAACACAGAGTCTTTGCTCAGACTGCGTGAGGCTGTCGGCCCCGAAATCGGCGCAAACTTTGACCCCAGCCATCTTATCTGGCAGGGTATGGACCCCGTTGCCTGCATAAGAAAGCTCGGCGATGCAATCTTCCATTTCCACGCAAAGGATACAAAGATTGATAAGTATAACACAGCAGTAAACGGTGTGCTTGACAACAAGCCCTACGGCGATGAAATCAACCGTTCGTGGATTTTCCGCACAATCGGTTACGGCAACGACAATGCATACTGGAAGGATATCATTTCAAACCTCCGTATGGTCGGCTATGACTATGCAATCAGCATCGAGCACGAGGATTCACTTATGAGCCAGAACGAAGGTCTTTCAAAGGCTGTTTCGTTCCTTAAGAATGTTATTCTTACGGAATCCACAGGCGAAATGTGGTGGGTTTGACGCATATTTTTGCCGATACGGCGTCAATCCGTCTTGAAATATCCGTATATTCCTTCGGCGGATTTTCTTGTCTCAACAAAAATCCGCAGTCAAACGGTGAAGATTTTTGCCGATACGGTGAAATTTAATTACTGATTTCAAATTGAAACGGTGTGATGTCAGATTAAAAAATCCTGACAACACACCGTTTTTTTGCTTTAAAGTATTGAAATTTGTGTTCATCGTGATATAATCGTGGTAAAGGGGAGGTTTTTATGAAAAGAATTATAAAAATAATTTCTTTTATTATGATTTTCAGCCTGATTTTCGGCATTGTGCCGATGGGCTATGCTCAGGGAAATGAGGTGCCCGAAATGATTGAATACGGCTTTGTTGATGCGGGTGACGCAAAAATAGAATACGGAATTTACGGTCAGCAAAACGGTGAACCGCTTTTGCTTCTGTCTCCCAACGGCGGAGATATGCATTGCTTTGATGACAGCATTCTGCCCGAAATGTCAAAGCATTTCAAGGTTATAACCGTTTCGGTGAGGGGTACGGGAAACTCGGATTGGGTTGAAGGTACGATGAATTTTGAAACGATGAGTGAGGACCTTGTGAAGCTTCTCGATTATCTGAAAATCGAAAAAACCAATATTTTCGGTTTCAGCGACGGCGGAAATCTCGGTTTTGTTTTCACTCTTGCCCATCAGGACAGAGTCAAATCCCTTGTTGTTATGGGTTCAAACATAAACACCCGGGGCACGAACACCTTTGACCAGATACAGATTACATATCAGTATATAATTCTCTGCATCGAGGCGTGGCTTTACAAAGACGATGAAATCGCAAGAAGACGTGATATCAAGGGAATGATGGTCGGTCAGCCGAGCCTCACTTTTGAAGATATATCGCAGATAAAGGTGCCCGTGCTCAACATTTTCGGCGAGCACGATATGATAAAAAGGTCGCATTCAAGAAAAATTACGCGCTCTATCGACGGAGCAAAAGAGCTTATGATTATCGGCGGCGGCCACAGCACCTGCTTTGAATTCACGGATGAAATTATCAACCCCGCATTGCTTGAATTCTACGGGGTTACGGATTAACCGAAAGGGGAATTTATTATGATTAACGGAAAAATAGGCTGTGCCGTTATCGGCTACGGCGGTATGGGTAATTGGCACACAAGAAAAATCAGAGAAGAAATGGGCGAATATGCCGAATTTATCGGAATTTATGATATCGACCCCCAAAAGAGAGCGAAAGCGGAAGAAAACGGTGTTCACGCATTCGAAAGCCGTGAAGAGCTGCTTGCAGACGAAAGAATAGACCTTGTAACAATCGCAACACCCAATGATGTACACAAGGAAATTGCGATTGCGGCTATGGAAGCGGGCAAAAACGTTATCAGCGAAAAACCTGTCACTCTTTCAACCGCTGATCTTGAAGAAATAATTGCCTGCGCCGAAAAATGCGGCAAGCTTTTCACCGTTCATCAGAACAGACGCTGGGATGAGGATTATCTCACAATGAAAAAGCTGCTTGATGAGAACACACTCGGCAGAGTTTTCCGCATCGAATCAAGAGTTCAGGGCTCAAGAGGTGTGCCCGGCGACTGGAGAAACAAGCCCGAGCACGGCGGCGGAATGGTCTATGACTGGGGAATTCATCTTCTTGACCAGGCATTGATGATGACACTTCCGAGAAAGCTGAAAACAGTTTATGCCGAGCTTACGAATGTTACCAACGAAAACTGCGACGACGGTTTCAGAACAACTCTGATTTTTGATGACGGACTGTCATTCTACGTTGAGGTCACAACCAGCAATTTCATTGAGCTTCCGCTCTGGTATATGCTCGGCGAAAACGGAACGGCAGTTGTGGACGACTGGAAGTGGAACGGCAAAATTGTCAAGGTTTCCGATTGGGAAAACCGTGATGCCGTGCCCATCGTTGCAGGCGCGGGAATAACAAAGACCATGGCACCCAGAACGGATGACACAATTGAAACCTATCCGCTTCCTCTTCAGAAGGCGGAATGGACTGAATATTATAAGAATATTTTTGCCCACCTTAACGGCAAGGCAGATATAATTGTTACACACAATCAGCAGCGCAGACTTATGCGCCTTGTTGAAGCGATTTTTGAATC
Organism: Acutalibacteraceae bacterium; assembly: GCA_045637305.1. Lineage (GTDB taxonomy): Bacteria > Bacillota > Clostridia > Oscillospirales > Acutalibacteraceae > CAG-177. The sequence goes on along the minus strand of JAZTZD010000068.1, from coordinate 3,073 downwards.
AGGCAGAACAAACAAGGTTGTTGAGTTTGAGGATATAGTGTAAAGAGGTGCTCTTTGTATCGGCAGGCGATAAAAACTTTTGATAACGGCGGAGGCTTGCTTCCGCCGTTTTTGTTTATAATGATTGCCGACATTTATATTCTGTCGGGTGAAAACCAGGCATTAACTCTGTGCCTTGACAAGCAATTTGCGGTTTGATAGAATGAGAATACAGGGTACAGAATCCGCCGTACTCAATCAGAGAACTGTTCTCTGATTGTTTTCCTATATAAAGGGAGGGGATACTTTTGAAATACAAATACAGCAGACTATATTATACATTTCAAATTCTGTTTGGAATTATTGCGGGAACATGTGTTCTTTCCCTAATGTTAAAACATATTATTTCTAATGCCCTGGATTTTTATTTAAAACTAATAATTTCTGAAGTTTTAGGTTTAGGAGTTATAATTTTTATTGGGTCAAAATCCTGGTTAAATAAATTTATAGAATTGAGAGAAAATCATATTCATTTTCATAATTATCAAGACGGAGGTGTTATTGATAATTACGATGTAAAGTATGAGGATATTGATTCTGTATATGTCAAAACTCTTCCTTTGATTGGAATAAGCAGAATTGATTTGCGTTTAAAAAATGGTGATTTGTTTGAAATTGCATATACTTATGTCTGTCATAAAGAACTGTTTTATAATTTAGCAGTCAAACTGCAAAATGAAAAATACGCATTGGAAATTCCGCAGGTGTTGCAGGAATTGGTCCAATCAGGGAACGGTTCTCTGGTTGACAAAGATTAAAACAGTCAACGGGATCAATCAGCAAAGCAGTTGACCACAACGGACTTTGCTCATATGTCAGAAATTCGGCGGGCGATTCGTGAATCACCCCTACGTGTAGGGCGGCTTGCCTACAAGCCGCCGAAAAAATTTCCGTTTTTACAACAAAAACCCGCACTTCATTGCGAAGTGCGGGTTAATTTTCGTCATTTTTATATGTCATAATATCGTTTACGTTACATTCAAGAATTCTGCAAAGGTCGTTGACGGTTACGGTGCTTATGGGTTTGTTATGTTTTAATCTGTCAAGCAGACTGCGGCTGATGTTATATTCCTTGATAAGTTTATAAGTTGTAATGTTTTTTTCTTTCAAAGTTTTATAAAACGGTTCGTACGAAATCATTTTTATCACCGTTAATAATTGTATTTTATACTCTACGCATTGACAATTGTCGATAAAACGAGTATATTTATTGTGTGTATAAAAGAAGATTTTAACGGTGAAAATGTATGGAAAACAAGTGTGACCTTTGCGGCAAAGAATGCAGACAGGTTTATATAAAGCTTTCAGAGTACATAAGGAATGATAAAATGGTTTTTGTTTGTTCAGACTGTTTTTTAAAAACTGAAGATTTAAAAGCAAGTGAATGGGAAACAGACAATCAAAAATATTTTAATAAACAAAACAACCCGTAATGCTCGGACGAACATTACGGGTTAATTTATGCGATGAAATTATTTGTAAAGGGGACCGTAGGTTTCGCAAGCTCTGAAGTCTGCGCCCTCAGCGTCCTTGGTGCCGAATGCGCCCCATACTGCGGGACGGAAAATCTTTTCAGCGGGAACGTTGTGGAGAGCAACGGGAATGCGGAGCATTGAAGCCATGGTGATGATGTCAGCACCGATATGGCCGTAGGAGATTGCGCCGTGGTTTGCGCCCCAGTTGTTCATAAGGTCATAAGCTGACTTGAAGGGACCGTCCTTGCCGTCGCATCTGGGTGCGAACGATGTGCAGGGCCATGTGTAGTCTGTTCTCTTCCAGATAACGTCTGAAACTTCGTCGGGAAGGTTAACTGTCCAGCCTTCGCAAATCTGAAGAACGGGGCCGAGACCCTTAACGAGATTGAGACGAATCATTGTTGCGGGCATTTCAGCTCTGGTGAGGAAACGTGATGAATATCCGCCGCCTCTGAAGTAGCCGTTGTCAGCTGCGTTCCAGGTTGTTGCTTCAAGAATCTTGTCTGCATCTTCTGCAGTTACATCGTACCATTCCTTGATGATGCCGTTGCCGTTTTCGTCCTTAACTTCGCCGCAAGCGTCAAGGCAGCAAGCGCCTGAGTTGATAAGGTGGATGAAGCCGTCAGCTTCCTTTGCCTTACCTTCGATGTCATAGCCTGTTACTCTCTTGACAGCGTTTGCGCTCCAGTATGTACGAACGTCAGCAAACATCTGAGGTCTGTTGGTGAGCAATTTCATAAAGAGCATACCGATGCCGTTGAGAACGTCGTTTTCGGTTGCAAGGATGTAGGGCTCTCTTACGCCTTCCCAGTCAAATGATGTGTTGAGAAGAGCCTCTGCGAAGTCAGCATTGGGATAGAAGTCTGTCCACTGTCTCTGACCCTGGAAGCCTGCTGCAATTGCGTTGTGGCCAACCATTTCTTCTTCGCAGCCTGCGGGGAGGTTGGGGTTGCCGTTCATAAGGTCTTTGATGATGCACATCATCTTAACAACGAATTCCCAATCCTTTTCTTTCTGCTCGTCGCTCTTTTTAACAAAATCAGGGTTCTTGTCGAAGCCTTCGGTGCACTTAGCCTTTGTCCAAGCAAGTGCTCTCTGATATTCAGCCTCGTCATAGATGCCCTCTGACATTCGACGGATAACTTCAACCTCGTCAACCGATTCAACACGCATACCAAAATAGTCTTCCATAAAATCCTGGTCGATAATTGAGCCTGCAATTCCCATACATTGGGAGCCGATTTGCAAATAGGATTTGCCTCGCATTGTTGCAACTGCAACTGCGGCACGGCCGAATCGCAACAGCTTTTCTTTAACATCCTCGGGGATGGTTTCAACCATATCTGCATCCTGCACCTCGTGACCATAAATGCCAAAAGCAGGAAGCCCTTTTTGAGCGTGGCCTGCCAAAACTGCAGCAAGATAAACAGCACCTGGACGCTCTGTGCCGTTAAATCCCCAAACACCTTTGATGGTGTGAGGGTCCATATCCATAGTCTCGGAGCCGTAGCACCAGCAGGGAGTAACGGTCAGGGTGATGTCCACGCCGTTCTTCTTAA
>JAZTZD010000067.1:0-34547 GCA_045637305.1 Acutalibacteraceae bacterium | reverse complement strand
ACAACAGACGAATACCACGAAAAGGCTGTTCAGAAGATTTTCAAGAAAATGTATGATAACGGTGACATTGCATTCAATGAGCCTGCAGATGAATTCACAGGCGAAAGCTTCAAAATCGCTCTCACGCAGAGCACAATCGATGCAAACTCAATTTATTTTGACGATATTCCCATGCCCCGTTATGCAATGACAATGGGCATCGGTTCAATTATGAAGGCAAAGAAAATCGTTCTCATCGCAACAGGTGCTTCAAAGGCTGATGCAGTAAAGGGTATGATTGAGGGTCCCGTAACTCCTCAGCTTCCCGCATCAATTCTTCAGCAGCACGATGATGTTGTTATCTTCCTTGATGAGGCTGCTGCTGCACTTCTCAAATAAAATATCGGAGGTTAAAACTCAGGATGGATAAAAAGACATACTATATAACAACGCCGATTTACTATCCCTCGGATAAGCTTCATATCGGCCATACCTACTCAACCGTTGCTGCAGATGCAATGGCACGTTACAAGAGATTTCAGGGTTATGACACTTTCTTTCTTACAGGTACAGACGAACACGGTCAGAAAATCGAAGACAAGGCAAAGGAAGCAGGAGTTACACCCAAGGAATATGTTGACAAGATTGTTGCAGGTATCAAAGATCTCTGGACTCTTATGAATATCAGCAACGATAAGTTCATCAGAACAACAGACGAATACCACGAAAAGGCTGTTCAGAAGATTTTCAAGAAAATGTATGATAAGGGTGACATCTACAAGGGTCACTATGAGGGTCTCTACTGTAAGCCCTGCGAATCATTCTGGACAGAAACTCAGGCTGTTGACGGCAAATGTCCCGACTGCGGCAGACCCGTTACCAACGAAAGAGAAGAAGCATATTTCTTCAAGCTTTCCGCTTATGCGGATAAGCTTCTTAAGTATTATGAGGACCATCCCGGCTTCATTGAACCCCAGAGCCGTCAGAATGAAATGGTAAACAATTTCATCAAGCCCGGTCTTCAGGATTTGTGTGTATCACGTTCGTCATTCAAGTGGGGAATTCCCGTTCCCGTTAACGAGGACCACGTTATCTATGTATGGCTTGATGCGCTCACCAACTACATCACCGCACTCGGATTCAGCTCGGAGGATGATACACTTTATAAGAAATTCTGGCCTGCAGATGTTCACCTGATTGGTAAGGATATCATCAGATTCCACACAATCTACTGGCCCGCATTCCTTATGTCGCTTGATGAACCTCTTCCCGAAAAAGTTTACGGCCATGGCTGGGTTCTTCTCGAAGGCGGAAAGATGAGTAAATCAAAGGGCAATGTTGTTGACCCCGTTATTCTTGCTGAAAGATACGGCGTTGATGCACTCCGTTATTATCTTCTTCGCGAAATTGCATTCGGTTCAGACGGTATTTTCTCAAATGAAAACCTCATTAACAGAATAAATTCAGACCTTGCAAACGACCTCGGAAACCTTGTTTCGAGAACAGTTGCAATGGTGCAGAAATATTTCGGCGGAACAATTCCGGCAGAAAGAGAAGCGGGCGATTTTGACGAAGACCTCAAGGCTCTTGCCGCTTCAACAAAAGCTGATGCGGAAGCGGAACTTGACAAGCTCAATTTCTCCGTTGCACTCACAAACATCTGGAAGTTCGTATCAAGAACAAACAAGTATATCGATGAAACAGCACCCTGGGCGCTTGCAAAGGACGAAGCAAGCAAGGCAAGACTTGCACAGGTTATGTATAATCTTTGCGAGAGCATCAGAATCATTTCTGTTCTCATTGCTCCCGTTATGCCTGAAACCGCAGTGAAAATCAGAGCGCAGCTCGGCGTGAGTGAAGGCTTCGAATGGGAAGAATGCGGAGTCTTCGGCAAGGAAGAGACATATACCGTTGTTAAGGGTGACATCATATTCCCCAGAATAGACCTTGAAAAAGAACTTGCAGAGCTTGAAGCCGCTCAGGTAAAGCCCGAGCCCGTAAATCCCCTTAAAGAGGAAATTCAGGGCGTTGCAAAAATCGGAATTGATGATTTTGCAAAGGTTGACCTTCGAGTTGCCAAAATTGTTGACTGCGAACCCGTAAAGAAGGCTAAAAAGCTTCTTAAACTCACTCTTGATGACGGTACAGGTGATCCCAGAACCGTTGCTTCGGGTATTGCTCTCTGGTATAAACCCGAGGATCTTATCGGAAAGAGCATTATCCTTGTTTCAAACCTTAAGCCTGCCGTTCTCTGCGGTGTTGAAAGCTGCGGAATGATTCTTGCGGCTGATGCGGGTGAAAACGATGTCAAGGTAATTTTTGTTGACGGAATTCCCGCAGGAAGCAAGGTAAGATAAACTTATGAATAATATCTTTGACAGTCACGCACATTATGACAGCGAACAGTTTGCCGATGACCGAAAAGAGCTTCTGAACGCCCTGACGCAACAGGGCGTTTGCGGCATTATAAACTGCGGAACGGATATCGCATCATCGCTTGCAACGCTTGAACTTTCGGACGAATTCAGCTTTGTCTATGCCGCCTGCGGCATTCATCCTCACGAGGCTCAGGAGTGTAAACAAGGCTATCTTTCCGTGCTCAAAAAACTTTGTATGGAAGAAAAATGTGTTGCCGTGGGAGAAATCGGTCTCGATTATCATTATGATTTTTCTCCGAGAGACGTTCAGATGCAGGTTTTTGAGCAGCAGCTTGTGCTTGCAAAGGAGCTTGATTTGCCCGTTATCGTTCACGACAGAGAGGCACACGAGGACACAATGACCTTGCTTAAAAGATACAAGCCGAAAGGCGTTGTTCATTGCTTTTCGGGGTCTGCGGAAATGGCGAAAGAGGTTGTGAAACTCGGAATGTATATAGGTCTCGGCGGTGCGGTGACGTTTAAAAATGCAAGAAAACCCATTGAGGTTGCGGCGGTTGTGCCCGATGACAGACTGCTTATAGAAACCGACTGTCCCTATATGACTCCCGTGCCGCACAGGGGAAAAAGATGCGATTCATCATATATTCCGTTTACGGCGGAAAAGCTTGCCGAGGCAAGGGGAACAACGGCGGAATATATTCTTGATTTGACAAGGAAAAATGCAAACACTCTTTTCGGATTGGAGCTGTAAAAAATGTTTTTTCATGAAAAAACCTATGATATAGATGAGCTTGCAAAGCATAATCTTCATCTGCATACCCGTTTTTCGGGTTGTGCAAAGCCTGAAATGATTGCGGCAGATATTGTTAAAAAAGCGGAGGAGTGCGGTCTGGAAATGATTGCACTTACAGACCATAATTATCCGCAGAAGAAAAATGCCGTTGCATCGCAGAGGCTTGAAATACTCAAAGAGCTTGAAGGCATTGAAACATCGGTAAAGGTGCTTGTCGGTGCCGAGCTTTCCGCTTACGGTGTCGGAAAATTTGCTGATGATATTGAGTGCGATAACTCGCTTGATTTCAGACTTTACACAACCAACCATTATCACCAGAAGTATTGGGAGCATCCCGAAATAATAACTCCGAGAGCCTATGCCGAGCATATGCTTGCGATAATGGATTGCGTCATAGAAAGCGGAAGAGCAGACTGTTTCGCCCATCCTTTTATGGCTGGGTATATTCACGCATTTGACGACCATCACGATGTCACACGTTCATATACCGATAACGAAATCGGCGACATAATGGAAAAAGCGGACAAGCATGAGATTGCGTGGGAGCTTAACGTTCCCGCAGTTATGAAAGACCCTGATTTCTTTCACCGCTATTTTCAGATAGGCAAAGAGGTCGGCGTTTGTTTTAATATGGGAACAGACGGTCACACGCTTGCAAATGTTAACAGCAAACAGTTTGCCGATGATTTCAAAAGAATACTCTATTAAGGAGGATTTCAGATGAAAAGAATAGTTGCTTTATTATTGGTTGTTATGTGTATTACCTGTCTTTTCGGCTGTAATATCAAACAAAGCAATATTCCCGAAAAGCAGAAGACAACGGCAATCACAACAACCGAGCAGGTAACGAAAATTTATAACCATTTCAAAGACAGACTTCCCGAATTCAAGTTCAAAAATGAAATTGAAGGTATTTATGATGAAAGCCTGAAATATTCATTCTCTGTTGAAAGCAGTGAGAGAGAATTCAAAAAATATGTTGATGCGCTTGAAAAGGCGGGCTTTGAAGTCACCCCATCATCGGGTACAGGCTATTATGCCGCTGTAAGTGAAGATTCTTACCATGTTGAAGCCGCTTTGATTGAGAATGTATTGAATGTAACAATTAAAAAGATATGATTAAAGCCTCGTTGAGATGTGAGTCTCAGCGAGGCTTTTTTTATAATATAATGCAAATCAGACCGCTGCAACCTTCGTTGATAACTCTCTCAAGAGTTTCCTGAAGCTTCATCCTTGCATCGGACGGCATTCTGTAAAGCTTGTTGTGGAGCCCTTCGTTGACAAGCTCGTGAAGAGATGTGCCGAAAATGTTTGATTTCCAAATCATAGAAGGATTTTCTTCAAATTCCTTAAGGAGATATTTTATCAGTTCTTCGGATTGCGATTCCGAGCCCACAATCGGCGCAACCTCGGTCTGTATATCCGCCCTCATAATGTGAAGAGACGGTGCGCTTGCTCTGAGTCTTACTCCGTATCTGCCGCCCTGCTTCATAATTTCAGGCTCTTCGAGTGTGAGGTCGTTGATGTCGGGAAGAACAATTCCGTATCCCGTAGCCTCAACCTCATCAAGGGCATTCTGAATTCGCTTGAAACCACTGCTTGCGGCTGAAAGTTCCTTCATTTTCTTCATCAGAGCCTGTTCGTTTTCAACCTCAATACCCGTTTCTTCTTCGAGAATTTTGAAGAAAAGTCCCGGATGCAGAGAAACGGAAATCTTTGCGGAGCCTGCAGAAAGGTCAACGTTTTCAAGATGTGAATTGCTTACATATTCGCCCTGTGCAATTTTTTTGCTGAAATCTTCAACATCGCTGACCTTTTTAAGGTGCGAAGCAAGAGAGCTTATTTCGCCGAAAACGCTGCTTCTGAGCCAATGAGTTTTGTCAAGTGAGGTTATCCAGCCGGGCATATCAACCTTGATTTCCTTAACGGGAAACTCAAAAAGCACTTTCGAAAGAATATCGGAAATTTCTTCCTGGCCAAGTTCAAGACAGTTGACGGGAAGCACCGATACACAGTATTTTTCAGAAAGCTCTGCGGCGAGCGAAACAGACTGCGGTGATTTCGGGTTTTTACAGTTTAGAAGCACAACAAACGGTTTGCTCAGTGCCTTCAATTCATTGATAACTCTTTCTTCTGCCTGAGCATATTCGTCTCTCGGGATTTCGCCGATTGAGCCGTCTGTTGTAACAACAAGTCCGATTGTCGAATGCTCGGTGATAACCTTTCTTGTGCCGATTTCAGCCGCCATATTAAAAGGAATTTCTTCGTCAAACCAAGGAGTCTTGACCATTCGCGGACTTTCATCTTCAATGTATCCGATTGCTGACGGAACAATATATCCCACGCAGTCAATCATACGGATTTTCATTTTAATCTGAGAGGGGAGAGCAATTTCAACCGCTTCTTCAGGAATGAATTTAGGCTCCGCGGTCATAATTGTTCTTCCTGCCGAGGACTGCGGAAGCTCATCGGTTGCACGCTCTCTTCTTGCTGAATTTTCAATGTTCGGGAGCACCGTTGACTGCATAAACTGCTTGATGAAAGTTGATTTTCCCGTGCGCACGGGACCGACAACTCCGATATAGATATCGCCGCCCGTTCTTGCCGCAATATCGCCGTAAATATTGTTGCTTGCCATTTTAATTCCTCCGTTTATCATTTTGCTTCTGTAAAATCTATGCGATAAACGGACAATGTATGCAAATAAAAATACGGCACAGCCGAAGCTGTGCCGTAAGATGTTGAAATATTAAGTTGAAATATTAAAATGAATTTTTAATCATCTGGAAAACAGATGCGAAAATAATATGAATATTGCTTCTTGTGTCTTTTTCAACGGGACCTTCAACGGGGAGGAGGGTGTCGTCTTTTGTGCGCACCATAAACTGCGGATATTTTTCGCTTGTGTGCACTGTGGGCTGACCGTCATAAAGCATTGCCCAATCAATGAATTCACGGTATCCGTCACCGAATTCGCTGTGTGACTGGTCTCTTACAAACCAGGTGATTTCGGGGAATTCGCAGGTTGAAGCGTCAATCATCAGGTCGAGTGAAACGTGATTGTGTCCCTTGCAGTATTCAGCCTGAACATAGTTTTCGTCAAATGTTGCGCCGAACGGGGAAGCGCAGGTTGCGCCGAGGCTCATATATTCAACGTCAATGAGCATATCCGCCTGCTCTGCGGGTGCGGCGGGAACGGGGATTGTTGAGATTCCGTATCCGAGCGAAATGATAACTTCAACTCCGTTGTTCATTGCGTTGCGTATAAGCTGTTCTGTTTTGTTCTGAACATTATAATGATAATAGTCGATTTTCTCTATGAGTTCATCATATTTTTCGTTGCCAGCAAACATTGTTTTCTTTGCATCCTCATAGTATTCGTCGGGAACGAATGTCCACAGTCCGGGCATTGTGCCGAAAATGTCAACAAGGCATTCCTGGAGAATTCTTTCAAGCTGTTTGTCAAGCAAATCCTGTGCCCAGTCAAGAAGGCAACTTGCAATTCCCATATCTTCAAGAGATGAAACGATGGCGGCAAGCAGGTCGCCTGCAGGGTCTGTATTCATTCCCGTTCTGAGAAGAGCAGCGAATTCATCGCCCTTGTCGCGGATAGAAGCTTTGTTTGCAAAAAGAGACCCGAGAAGAGAAAGACCCTTGAAAGCGGGAGAAAGGAATGCGATTTTTTCAATGTCGCGAGTTCCGAACAGTTCAAGATAAGATGTAACAATGGTGTTGCCCTGACTGTGTGCAATAAGCGAAACCTTGCTGTGACCCGTCAGTTCCTTTACGTCTTCGATGAATTTATTAAGTTCTTCCGCGTTGTAAATAGGGTCAAGACGCCAGTCATAAACAAAATCATAGCTTCCCTCGGGGTGGGAGAAAGGATTGCCGAGCATATGAAGTTCTGCAATGTCCATATCATCAGGTTCATAGGATACGTTATATATCGAATTGCCTTGCTCATCGCAGGCAAGTCCGCCGAGCATTTTTTTAACAGCTTTCATTGCGTAATCTGCAAAACCCTTGTCGTCATTCGCAATTACCGCAACACCGAGAGCTTTGAGAATTTCAGGGATTCCTTTGAGAACAGCATTGCCTGTAGGCGGAAAAACCGATTCTGCCTCGTCTTCGCTTTCGGGATTGAGCAAAAGTGCTTCGCCGAAGCCTTGAATATAAACAACGGGTGTTTTGCCGCAGTCACATTTTTCCGATGCCGCAAAAGTCGGCGCGGTAACAGAAAAAACAAGAATCAAGGCGAGAATTAAGCTTGTGATTTTTTTCATTCTGAATCTCCCTTTCCCTTTGTGTTTATTCGGCATATTCAGCCGCTTTGGCAGTTGCAAGCTTGTCACACCGTTCGTTTTCGGGATGACCTGCGTGACCTTTTACCCAAACAATTTTATATTCGTGTTTGTTAATGAGTGCCCAGAGTTCTTTCCATAATTCGGGATTGAGAACAGGCTTTTTGTCAGCTTTTCTCCAACCGTTTTTCAGCCAACCCCATATCCAGCCTTGCAAGAATGCATCGGCAACATATTTTGAGTCGGTGTAAATCGTTATATCGCATTTTTCTTTAAGCCTTTTCAGTCCTTCGATAACTGCCGTAAGCTCCATACGGTTGTTTGTTGTTTCTTTTTCTCCGCCGCTGAGCTCCAGCTCGTGTGCACCGTAGCGAAGAATTGTGCCCCAGCCTCCCGGACCCGGATTTCCCGAGCAGGCACCGTCGGTAAATATATCAACTTTTTTTAGTTCTGCCATAAAATTTCTCCAAAAGTAAAATATAAATAAATTATAACATCTGTTTTTTGATTTAACAATATAATTTTGGTTATTTTTTCGGATATCTGACAATAATATTAGCAAGAAATCCGAAAGGAATGGTTTGATGAAAGCAGTTGTTATGGCAGGCGGAGAGGGAAGCAGACTCCGACCTCTGACCTGTACGGTGCCGAAACCGATGGTCAGGGTGATGGGAAAGCCGATAATCGGATATATTATTGACTTACTGCGTTCGCACGGTGTTGATGAAGCAGCGGTAACACTCGGTTATCTTCCCGATGCAATAGAAAAGGAGTATTCCGACTGTCGGGGAATAAAACTCAATATGCTCAGAGAGGATGAGCCTCTTGGTACGGCAGGGTGTGTGAAACGGGTAGCGGCGGGATTCAAAGAGCCGTTTTTCGTTATCAGCGGTGACGCAATGTGCGATTTTGATTTGTCTAAAATAATGACGTTTCATAAGGCATCGGGTGCAAAAATAACAATTGTTGCAAGCGAGGCTTCCGACCCCAGAGAATACGGAATTGTCAAGGTGGATAAGGAAAACAGGGTTATGGGATTTGTTGAAAAACCCTCGTGGACACAGGCTGTCAGCAATCTTGCAAACAGCGGTGTTTACATTGTCAATCCCGAATGCCTTGAACTTATTCCGAAGGGCAGAAGCTATGATTTTGCGAAAGATTTATTCCCGATGATGCTGGAAAGAGATATGCCGATTTATTGTTATCACACGGCGGATTATTGGTGCGATGTGGGTAATATTGATGCATATATGAAGTGTCAGAGGGATGTTTTTGAGGGAAAAATAAAAACATCCGCAAGTATGATTGCGGACGGAATTTACATCAAAGATGAAATGCCGTCTGGTGATTTTTCGATTATACCGCCCGTATATATCGGCTCTGACGTTGAAATAGCAGAGGGTGCGGTTATAGGACCTTATGCGGTTATCGATGATAACTGCAGTATTGAAAGAAATGCAAAAATCAGATATTCAACCGTGCTTGAAAACTGCTGGATAGGTGCGAATGCATCGGTTACGGGTGCGCTTGTGTGCTCAGGGTCTGCGCTGAAAACGGGAGCATCAATGTTTGAAAGCAGTGTTGCGGGTGCGGGCAGCATAATCGGTGCGGGTGCTCAGGTGAAGCCGAATGTGCTTGTATGGCCGGGGAAGATAATCGGCGGCGGCTCAACCGTCAATTCGAATATCAAATACGGAAGCATAAAGGCGGATTTTCTGAGCAGCAACGGGATGGATGAAACGGGAGGCACAAAGCTGAATGCCGAAACCTGTGTGCGCCTCGGTGCTTCGGTGGGAAGTACGAGAAACGGCAAAAAAGCGGGTATAGGTTTTGACGGAAGCAAGAGTGCAATGGCAATGCAGATGGCGGTGATGTCAGGTCTTATCGGTGCGGGAAGCAATGTGTGGAGCTTCGGCGAATGTTTTGAATCTCAGCTTAATTTTCTTATCAATATCTGCGGGTTGACGGCGGGTCTTTATGTGTCAAGCAAAAACGGCAGGGAAATAAGAATCTGCGGAGACGGCGGACTTTCAATTCCGAGACACTTTGAGAGAAGCATTGAATCGGGAATGGCAAAGTGCGAATTCCACGAAACCGAAGAAGATGAAATGAAAGAAATCTCAGATATGTCAAGCGTTAAACACCTGTACAGACAAGAACTTATCAAACACGCACCTTATGGTCTTTCAGGGATTTCCGCCGCTGTTGAAAGTGAAAATTCAAGCATAAATATGCTTATGAATGATGTTTTCGAAAAGCTCGGAGTTACGGAAAATAAAAATCTTGTTTTTGATATAGACCGTTCGGGCACAAGGCTGACTGCAACATTAAACGGCGAAAAAATTTCATATGAAAGGCTTCTTGCCCTGTGTTGCCTCAATGAGATGAAAAACGGCAGAGATATAGCTGTACCATACGATGCACCGATGTTCCTTGATGAGCTTGCGCAAAGCCATTCAAGACGGGTTTTCAGATATCTGAGCACACCCGCAGACAATTCGGATTCGCTTGCAAGAAGGCTTGCGGCAAAGCAGATTTTTGTTCGTGATGCACTTTTTCTGTGTGTAAAGTTACTGTCTGTTATGAAAGAACGCGAATGCGGTTTTGCTCAGCTTCTCAATGAATTGCCCGAAAAATATATTGTCGGAAAAACATTGTCGATTGAGTTTTCGCCTTCGTATCTTGCGGATCTGGTGGGTGAAGAAGAGGTTGACCTGAAAAACAGTCTTGAGGGAATCAGACTTATCAGAAGCTCGGGAAAGTTGCTTATTGTGCCCGAAAGAAGCGGTGAAACCGTCAGAATTCTTGCGGAAGCCGATACAATGGAGGCGGCAGACGAGCTTTGTGCCGATATTTCCGAGCTTTTTAATCTTGCCAACGAAAAATTGAATTCTTAATATATTTAAAATAAATATAAAGCAAATCTTGACATTATACCCGTAAATAGATATTATAATATAATAGAGTAATAGTATACTCTTGGTGCAGAAAAGCTTCTGTGCCGTCAACATAATAAATTATATGCGTGACGATATATCGGATTTTTATGAAAAGGAGAATTTATGCAGAAAAAAAACAACGAAAAAGATAAATCGCAAAACACACAGAAAATGCAGCAGCGTTCTGCAAAAAAAGGACGCAAGCAGTTCGAACAGCATCAGCAGAAGAAAAAGGGATATTCAAAGCCCAGAAACGGTTCTGCAAAGAAATATAAGAAATCGGAAAATGAAACCCCGATAAGAATAGCTTTCCTCGGCGGTCTCAACGAGGTCGGAAAGAATATGACCCTCTATGAATACAAGGATGATATGTTCCTTGTTGACTGCGGACTTGCGTTTCCGGATTCCGATATGCCTGGTGTTGACCTCGTTATCCCCGATTTTTCTTATGTTGAGAAAAATGCGGATAAGATAAAGGGTATTGTTATCACTCACGGACACGAGGACCACATAGGCGGTCTTGCTTATCTTCTGAAAACAGTCAATATTCCCGTTTACGGAACAAAGCTTACAATCGGACTTATTCAGGGCAAGCTTAAGGAACACGGACTTCTCAGTTCAGCAAAGCTTCACGAGGTTGCCCCCCGAGATGTTATTCATCTCGGCGGTTTTTCGGTTGAAATGATTCATGTCAATCATTCAATTCCCGATGCCATTGCGCTTGCAATAACCTGCGAGACCGGTACGGTTATCCAGACGGGTGACTTCAAGATCGACAGCACACCCATTGACGGCGGAATGATTGACCTTTCAAGATTTGCCGAACTCGGAAATCAGGGCGTTCTCTGCCTGCTTTCGGATTCAACAAATGCCGAGAGACCCGGTTATACCGAAAGCGAACGAAAAGTCGGTGAATCCTTTGATGTACTTTTCAGAAAAGCGGATAAAAACAGAATTATCGTTGCAACCTTTGCTTCAAATATCCACAGAGTTCAGCAGATAATCAATGTTGCAAACAGTGTCGGCAGAAAGGTTGCCATTATGGGCAGAAGCCTTGAAAATGTTGTCAATATCAGCGCACAGCTCGGATATCTCAACATTCCCGAAAATGTTCTTATCAATGCCGATTTAATCAACAAATATCCTGCTGATAAAATGGTTATTATCACAACGGGCAGTCAGGGAGAGCCGATGTCTGCTCTTTCAAGAATGGCTTTTTCAGACCACAGAAAGGTTGAAATCTGCCCCAATGACTACGTTATTATTTCGGCAACACCCATTCCGGGCAATGAAAAAACTGTCGGAAATGTTGTGAATGAGCTTCTCAAACTCGGTGCACACGTCATTTACGAAAAAATGTACGACGTTCACGTTTCAGGTCACGCATGTCAGGAAGAACTCAAGCTCATTATGGGTCTTGTAAAGCCCAGATATTTTATTCCCGTCCACGGCGAACAAAAGCATCTCCGTAAGCATGCCCAGCTTGCCGAGAGTATGGGAATTGACAAAAATAATATCTTTATCGCAGATAACGGCCATGTTGCAGAAATTACAAATCAGTCAATCAAGAGTGCAGCACCCGTGCCTGCAGGCAAGATTTTTGTTGACGGTTACGGTGTCGGCGATGTCGGAAGCGTTGTGCTCAGAGACAGAAAGCATCTCGGTCAGGACGGTATCATTATTGTTACAGCTTCGCTTGATTATGAAACGGGTCAGCTTATTGCAGGACCGGAGGTTGTTTCGAGAGGCTTTGTTTACGTTAAGGAAGCCGAAGAGCTTATTGATAAAGCAAGAAGAGTTGCAGAAAAATCTCTTGAAAACTGCTATTACAGTAACATTTCGGATGTCAACGCAATCAAGGGTAAGGTACGCGATGCGGTTTCTCATTTTGTTTATGAACAGACCAAGAGAAGCCCGATGATTCTTCCGATAATTATGGAGGTTTAAATGAAAATCAAAGGTTTTTGGCATGATATTGTCCTCACAGGCATTGCAGCTGCGGTTGCGGCAATATTCATAGTTATAACGGCATTTATTGAGCCGCGACTCGCTCTTGCGGAGTGCTGCGGCTTTGCCGTTGTGCTCGGAGTGGCGCTTCTGAGGGCTTTTACAGCCAAAAACAGATATAAAAAATTCCTTTTCCGTCTTTCAAAAAAATTTGACTATACCGATAAAAAAGTTCTGTCATCTTTTCCGCTTCCCGTTGCCGTTTGCGGCAAAAACGGAGCTGTTGTCTGGGGCAGTGAGAGATTTATCAACGAAATAACGGGCGGAGAAATCTCGAATTCAACGGATATCAGCATATTTACAAACGGTGTTGACATTGACACTCTTATTCACGAGGAAGAAACGAGTGTTTTGGTTAATGACAGATATTATTCCGTTTACTCCTTCCCTTACAGATATAACGGTGACGATTTATGCATTCTTTACTATCTTGAAAACACAAGGCTTAAGAAAACCGAAATTGCATATTATGAATCCAGACCGTATGCTGTTATGGTTGAAATGGATAACCTTGACGATTCAAGAAACGATTTCAGGGACAGCGAAAAAACTGAAATCAAAAGTCAGATTGAAGCGGCGCTTGACAACTGGTCCGAAAGCTATAACAGTTTCATCAAAAGAGTCGGTGATGACCGTTATCTTATGGTGACTGAACAGAAAAATTTCAGCCGTATGGTTGAAGACCGCTTTTCAATTCTTGAAACGGTCAGAGGCTATGAATATAAGGGCAGAAAGACGGGAGTAACGCTTTCAATCGGTGTTTCCCCCGGTGACAGCGTCAAACAGTGCGAGAAAGGTGCAAGAAACGCGCTTGAAATGGCACTCGGCAGAGGTGGAGACCAGGTAGCAATCAAAAATAAGGAAAGCTACGATTTCATCGGCGGCGTTTCGAAGAGTGCCGAAAAACGCACGAAAGTTAAGAGCCGAATAGTTGCTTCGGCTCTTGCAGAGCTTATAAAAGGAAGCAGCAATGTGCTTGTTATGGGTCACGCATACACAGACCTTGACGCAATCGGTGCGGCGGCTGGTATTGTCTGTGCGGCGCAAAGCTTCGGTGTTCCCGCTTATATAGTGACCGATAAACATAAGACACTTGCTTCTCCGCTTGTGGAAATGCTCTCGAAAGAGTGGATGGACGGTGTTATAATCGGCAAGGATAAGGCGGGCGAATTGCTCGGTAAAAAGAGCTTGCTTATCGTTGTTGACACTCATATCGAGTCGTTCGTTGAATTCCCGAAGCTTTATGAAAAGGCTGAAACAAGAGTTATTATCGACCATCACAGAAGAGCTGTTTCCAACATAGAAAATGCAGTTATTTTCCATCACGACCCCGGTGCTTCGTCGGCAAGCGAAATGGTTTCGGAAATTCTGCAGTATATCAATCCAGACATTGAAGTGACGAAGCCTGTTGCCGAAGCGCTGCTTGCGGGTATAATGCTTGACACCAAGAGCTTTGTAATTCGTGCAGGTGTAAGAACATTTGAAGCGGCGGCTTATCTTAAGGATAAGGGTGCTGACACAGTAAGCGTAAAAAAGCTTTTTGCAAATTCAATGGATATCAACAAATTGAGAAACAAGGTTATTGCTTCGGCGGAAAGCTTTATGAACTGCGCGGTTTCAACCGCAGACTTTGATTCGGATGATATCAGAATAATTTCTGCACAGGCAGCGGACGAGCTGCTGAATGTCAGCGATATCAAAGCATCGTTTGTGCTTTTTGAAAATGCGGGGGCGGTTAACATTTCCGCAAGAAGTATGGGCGAAGTCAATGTTCAGATAATTATGGAGGTACTCGGCGGAGGCGGTCATCAGACTATGGCGGCTTGTCAGCTTAAGGGTTATGACATTCCCGATGCAAAGTCGGTGCTTTACAAAACAATAGAAGAATTTTTTAAAAATAATGCAAAATAATCAACAGTTTACATAAGGAGATACAGATTATGAAAGTAGTATTGACACAGGACGTTAAAGGACTCGGAAAAAAAGGTGAACTTGTAAATACATCGGACGGATATGCAAGAAACTTCCTTTTCCCCAGAAAGCTTGCTGTTGAGGCTAACTCACAGGCTATGAGTGAGCTTAAAAACAGAGAAGCGGCTGAAAAGCACAGAATTGACACTGAAATTGCAGCTGCAAAGGCAAGCGCAGCAAAGCTTCAGGGCAACACAGTCAAGATGACCGCCAAGGCAGGCGCAAACGGAAAGCTCTTCGGTTCAGTAACATCAAAGGATGTTGCATCGGTAATCTCAAAGCATTTCGGTCTTGAAATCGACAAGCGCAAGGTTGTTGTTGAAGACATCAAGACTTTCGGTACTTATCCCGTTGAGGTTAAGCTTTATAACGGAATTTCAGCCTCACTTTATGTTATGGTAGGAGAATAATATAATGGCAGACAACGGCTTGCTTTCACTTGAAAATATAAATATGCCGTTCAGCCTTGAAGCAGAGCAGGCGGTTCTGGGCAGCATTCTTGTTGACCCTGCCTGTCTTCCGCAGGCGGCGGTATACATAAATCCCGAAAGCTTTTATCTTCCCCAGCATTCGGCAATCTTTGCCGCAATGCTGACAATTGACAGCACGGGCGCAAAAATCGACCCGCTTGTAGTGCTTGATATGCTTGTTCAGCAGGGTGTTTATGACAATGCGGCGGGCAGAAACTATCTTTTTGAGCTTGCTCAGATGGTTCCGTCAACAAGCAATATCGAGATGTACGCAAGGATTGTGCGTGAAAAGCACTTTATCAGAACGCTTATTTCGATTTCAAGCGAGACAATCGAAGAGGCTGTTGCGGGTGAAGAAACTGCGGACACATTGCTTGACAATGCCGAGCAGAAGATTTACAACATCCGTCAGGGCAAAACAACAAACGCTCCTTCAAAGCTTAAGGATATCATCGTAAACAATGTTTACGACACACTCAAGAAAATCACGGGTGAGGACAGAGAACAGTATAAAGGCTTCACAACGGGTTATTCTGACCTTGATAAGATTCTTACCGGTCTTAACCGTTCTGACCTTATCCTCATCGGTGCGCGACCCGCTATGGGTAAAACAAGCTTCGCGCTGAACCTTGCAAGAAACGTTGCGGCAGTCGGAAAGAGAAAGGTTCTGTTCTTCTCTCTTGAAATGACAAAGGAACAGCTTGCAATGAGAGTTCTCGGCACCGAAGCAAGGGTTTCAAGCAAGAAAATGAGAAACGGACAGATAAGCAACGACGAGTGGATAAGACTCGGAAAGGCAACCTGTGCGCTCAATGACTGTGAGCTTTATTTTGATGACACATCGAGCATTACAGTTCCCGAAATGAAAGCGAAAACAAGAAGACTCGGCGGCGTTGAGTGCGTTATCATTGACTACCTCGGACTTATCAAGGGCAGCACAAGAACCGAAAACCGTGTTCAGGAAGTCAGTGAAATAACCCGAAACCTCAAAATGATGGCAAAGGACCTCAATATCCCCATCATCTGCTGTGCTCAGCTTTCGAGAGGTACCGAGGGCAGAGGCAAGTCTCACAGACCTCAGCTTTCCGACCTTCGTGAATCAGGTTCAATTGAGCAGGATGCCGATATTGTTATGATGCTTTACCGTCCCGATTACTATAAGGGCGAAAAGGATGAGAACGAGCCTGTTTCCGAAGAGCAGGTTGATGTAAACAAGGCCGAGGTTATTGTTGCAAAGAACAGACACGGTGAAACGGGTACTGTTGAGTTCGCATTTGACGGTGAACATACGCTGTTCGTTCCGCTGGAAAGGGTACACGATGACTGATAAGGTTATTGCTTCAATCAGAAAGCATAATATGATTGAGCGTGGCTCAACGGTTGTTGCGGCAGTTTCGGGCGGAAGCGATTCCATGGCGATGCTTCATATTCTCAATGATATAAAAGATGAATTCGGATTCAGGCTTATTGCGGCTCACGTCAACCACTGCTTCAGAGGTGAAAGCGCCGATGCAGACGAGGAATTGACAGCATCCGAGTGCCGGAAACTCGGAGTTGAAATTGAGATTTTAAGAGTTGATGTTGCCTGTAAAGCAAAAGAACTCGGAATGGGATTTGAAGAATGCGGCAGAAAGGTAAGGTATGATTTTTTCAATTCTATAGGCGAAAAAATCGTTATTGCAACCGCACACAATCTCAATGACAGAGCCGAAACATTTCTTTTCAATTTTGCAAGAGGCGCAACACTCAGAGGGCTTTGCTCAATTCCCGCAAAAAGGGATAATATCATCAGACCGCTTATTGATTGCAGTAAGGATGAAATTGTTTCGTTTTGCAATGAGAATAAGATTCCCTTTGCGCAGGATGAAACAAATTCAGATGTTAATTATGCAAGAAACCGCATAAGACACAATGTGATAACCGAGCTTAAAGAAATAAACTCCGCCTTTGAAAGATGTGCGGAAAGATGTATGGACTCTCTTTCGGAAGATGAAAAGTATCTTTCATCTCTTGCGCTCGGACTTGTTGAAAACTCAAAGAACGAAAACGGCTATGATGCCGGGATTCTTGATGAAGCGGCGGCATCGCTCAAGAAAAGAGCGATTGTTTATATTGCCGAAAAAGAAACGGGGATAACACCCGAATCGGAGGCTGTGAGCAGAATTTGCAGCTTGCTTTCCGACGGCGGAATATGTGTAATCAACGGTGCTGTTACCGTCAGGGTAAGAAAAGGAATTCTTGATTTTCCGAAGACGGCAAGTGGCACTTTTGAGCCGAAATCACTTGTTATAGGAAACAATGATTTCGGAGGAGCAACTGTCAAAGCAGTTGTTTCGGAAACAAACAGTTCACAATTATTTTTAAAACAGTCAACCGATTACAGATTGGATTATGGTAAAATATCGGGCGGAATGATTTTAAGAAGCCGTGAGGCGGGGGATAAAATAACACTCAAATCCCGCGGTTGCACCAAAACTCTTAAAAAGCTTTTCAATGAACTTTCAGTTCCTCCCGAAAAAAGAAACGAAGTAATTATTCTTGCGGATGAAAACGGTCTGCTCCTTGCAGAGGGCATAGGCATTGATGCAAGGGTGGCTGTTACGGAAGAAACAAAGAAAATTCTCTATATAGGCATTGAAAGGAATTGAGTTATGCTTAAGGATATCAAAGATGTTTATTACAGTGAAGAAAAGCTTCAGGGTATCGTGAAAGAGCTCGGAAGACAAATCAGCGAGGATTATAAAGACAAAAACCTGCTTCTTGTCAGTGTGCTTAAAGGCTCGGTAGTGTTTATGGCGGACCTTATGAGAGCGATAACAGTTCCTTGCGAAATAGATTTTATGTGTGTTTCCAGCTATGCCAGCGGAACAAGCTCATCGGGCGTTGTCAGGATAATAAAAGACCTTGACATTAACCTTGAAGGCAAGGATGTGCTTATTGTTGAAGACATTCTCGATTCGGGCAGAACGCTCAATTACATAATCTCAATTCTCGAAAAGAGAAATCCATCAAGCATTAAAATATGCACTCTTCTCGATAAACCCGAGAGAAGAGTAGTTGACCTTTATGCAGATTATTCGGGCGCTGAGGTGCCTGACGAATTCGTTGTCGGCTACGGACTCGATTATGATGAAAAATACAGAAATCTTCCTTATGTCGGAGTATTAAAGGAAGAAGTTTACCAATAAATTCAGTATGAATGGGAAAGATAATTTAAGGAGTGATTATTCCAATTGAATACCAAGAAAAACAACTCTAAAAAACCCGATATGAAGAAAAAGCTCTTGACGCTTTTACCTTATATCCTTATTCCCGTGATGATTATTGCGGGTGTCAGCTATTATGCAAGCACTCAGCAGAGAGAAAAGGTTGAATATTATCAGATTGTTTCTCTTTTTGATGAGGGCAAGGTTGATGAATATCAGCTTAATCTGAGCAGCGGTGCACTTGTATATAAGCTTGAAGGCGAGGAGTCATCGAAATCGTATACCGTGCCCAATGTTTCGCTTTTCATTGAGGATATTCATACTCAGGTTATTAAACACAACAGGGAAAATCCCGAAGATTTAATCAAAGCGAAATATGTAACAGGCTCAACCGGTCAGTGGATTTATCAGATAATGCCCACCGTTCTTTTGCTTGTTGTTATGCTCGGACTGACATTCTTTATGTTCAAGAGAATGAATCAGAACATGAACAATGAAAACAACAGAACAATGAGCTTCGGCAAGGCAAGAATAAAGCACGCAAAGGACGAAAAGCGCAAGGCAACATTTGCCGATGTTGCGGGTGCAGACGAAGAAAAGGAAGAGCTTGCGGAAATTGTTGAGTTCCTTAAGAATCCTGCAAAGTTCGATATGCTCGGAGCAAGAATTCCCAAGGGCGTTCTGCTTGTCGGCCCTCCGGGTACCGGTAAAACTCTTCTTGCAAGAGCAGTTGCCGGAGAGGCGGATGTTCCGTTCTTCTCAATTTCGGGTTCGGATTTCGTTGAAATGTATGTCGGTGTCGGCGCATCAAGAGTCCGTGACCTTTTTGACCAGGCAAAGAAGAATTCACCTTCAATTATCTTTATTGATGAAATTGATGCCGTCGGACGTCACAGAGGCGCAGGCATGGGCGGCGGACACGATGAAAGAGAGCAGACTCTTAACCAGTTGCTTGTTGAAATGGACGGTTTCGGTGCAAATGAAGGCGTTATCGTTATTGCAGCAACAAACCGCCCCGATATCCTTGACCCCGCACTTCTCAGACCCGGCCGTTTTGACCGTCAGGTAACAGTCAACTATCCCGATGTCAAGGGAAGGGTTGAAGTGCTTAAGGTTCACGCAAAGGGCAAGCCCATTGCCCCCGACGTTGATCTCAACAGCATTGCGCACGCAACCGTAGGCTTTACGGGTGCTGATCTTGAAAATCTTCTTAACGAAGCAGCACTTCTTGCCGCAAGAAGCGGAAAGAAAGCAATAACAATGGAAGAAATCGACGAAGCGGCACTCAAGGTTCAGGTTGGTTCCGAAAAGAAATCACACAAGATGAGCGAAAAGGATAAAAAGCTTACCGCTTATCACGAAGCAGGTCATGCAGTTGTCAGCTTCTATCTTGAGCACACTGACCCCGTTCATCAGATTTCAATTATTCCGAGAGGAATGGCAGGCGGTTATACTCTTCACAGACCAACGGAAGACAAGAGCTATTCAACAAAGAACAGTATGCTTGACAGCCTCGTGGGTCTCCTCGGCGGCAGAGTTGCCGAAGCACTTGTTCTCGGCGATATTTCAACTGGTGCCTCAAATGACATCGAAAGAGTAACCGAAATTGCAAGAAATATGGTCACAAAGTACGGTATGAGTGACAAAATCGGTCCTGTTGCACTTGGCGGTGAAAACCATGAGGTCTTCCTCGGAAAGAGCTATAACCAGGTTCGCAACTATTCCGAAGCAGTAGCCTCAAAGGTTGACGAAGAAGTTGAAAGCATCATCAGAAATGCTTATAACAGAACAGAAACTCTTCTTACAGAGCATATGGATAAGCTTCACGCAGTTGCAAAGAAACTCTTCATCGATGAAAAGATGAGCGGAGAAGAATTCAACGAAATGATGAATAATTCAACCGAATTCAGCGCACCCGCAGAAGAAACAACAGAAGAATAAAAAGTTAACACCCAAGTTCTGAATTGTTCAGAGCTTGGGTGTTTTTTTATATGCATTATTTTATTTGTACTGATAAGCTTTCACATAATCAACAATAAAGTAAGCATCATCAGCGGGGGCATTTTCTCTTTGTGAGGGAATTCCATTTTCGCCTTTCATCTCAACCGAAAGAATAATGTATTCCTCGTTCTGACTCACTCCGCCGAAATCGGTGCGGAAGGTTTCAACTCCGTTGATATAGAAAATGTATTCGTTTTCGTTCCATTCAAGACCGTAGGTGTTATATTCTTTATAAGGGTCATTTTTAAGAAGAAAACGTTTTGCGCCAAGTTTCTGATGAGCTTCATTATAGTTGTCAAAATGAAGATTTGAAGTAACACTGTTTTTGAAGAAATTATCATAACCGTCACTTTCAAAAATATCGATTTCGGTGCCGTCTCTGCCATTTCCGTCTTCATTGAATACACCGCTGTTCATAAGCCAGAATGCGCTCCATATATCTGCGCCCTCGGGAAGAATGCATCTGCATTCAAAATATCCGAACTTTTGACTGAAGCCGTCGGGAGAATCCTCATCAGTGTCAATTCCCGCCGAATACCAGCCTGCACCCTTTCCGCCCATACCGTCTTCAAGATATGTAACGGGAATTATGAGGTTGCCGTCTTTTGTCTGAGCAAGATACTGATTCCAGTAGCTTCCTTTTCTGTCCACGGTTGTGTTGCCGTACTGATAATGACCCGACCACACATTGCGGTTAAGTTCACCATCGAATTCGTCGGAAAAAGTCTGTCTGAACTTGTCCATATCAAGCTTTTCGCCCATAGGATAGCAGGGGATGTCAAGTGTTATGCACAGTGAAATAATAAGCGACGTAAAAAAAGCAAAAATTGATTTTAAAATAGCCATCAGTTTTCTCCTTTGATATTTATTAAATATATAATATCACATACCCGCCCGAATTTCCAGCATTAAAACGATATGAAGAAGAATTTATTGTTGTATTTATGCCCATTTCCATAGTATACTATAACTGTTAAAAACCAATAAAAGGGGAGATACAATGAAAGTTTCAGAAATGCCGTATCAGAGAATTACGGTTGAAGAAGTTAAAGAACAAGCAGAAAAGATAATCGAAAAAATCAAGGCGGCAAAATCCGCAGATGATTTGAAAGCGGCAAGGGATGAATACAACAAAATCAGCGAAGAGGCTGAAACTGCCGCATCGCTTGCGAACTGCCGCTTCACTCTCAACACAAGGGATGAATTCTACAATGCGGAAATGGATTATTACGATAATGCCATGCCGCTTTTCTCCGAAATTGAGAATGAGTATAAAAAGGCAATGCTAGATTCGCCCTACAGAGCAGATGCTGAAAAGCTGATAAACCCCAGAGTTTTCAAGGGATTTGAGATGTCGCTCAAAACATTCTCGCCCGAAGTTATCGAGGATTTGCAGCAGGAAAATGCACTTGTTACAAAATACTCGAAGTTTATGGGTGAGCTTGCATTTGAATTTGAGGGCGAAAAAATGCCGCTGTCTGTACTTCGCGGTAAACTTGAAGATGACAGCCGGGATGTCCGCAGAAAAGCCGCAGAGGCAATCGGCAAAACAATGGAAGCCAATGCCGAAACATTCGACGAAATCTTTGACGGTCTTGTTAAAATCCGTACACAGATTGCCCGCAAGCTCGGCTATAAAAACTTTGTTGAGCTCGGTTATTACCGTATGGGCAGGGTGGACTACGATGAAAATATGGTAGCCGCATTCCGAAAGAGTGTTGAAACCGATATCGTTCCCGCCGTTGCAGAGCTGAAAGAGAGAATCCGCAACCGTCTCGGTCTTGATAAAATAATGTATTATGACGATGCAATCAGCGTTACGGGTGAAATGCCCCGACCCGTTATTGATACACCTGCAATATTTGAAAACGCACTTAAGATGTATCACAATATGAAACCAGAAATCGGCGACTTTATGCAGAGAATGCTCGATGCAGAAGCCTTTGATGTTGAAGCCCGTGACGGCAAATTCGGCGGCGGTTACTGCACAACATTTGCCAAATACAAGCAGCCGTTTATCCTTGCGAACTTCAATGGTACAAGCGGCGATATTGATGTTATCACCCACGAATTCGGCCACGCACTTGCCGCTGATTATATGTTCAGATTTGCCGAGCCCGACTATCCTACGGGCATGGAAACTCACGAGTGTCACTCAATGAGCATGGAGTTTCTCTGTCATCCGTATATGAAAGAGTTTTTCGGTGAGTTCAACGATAAGTACAGATATAAGCACATTGTTGATGCGCTTTCTTTCATTCCTTACGGTGTTATTGTTGATGAATTCCAGCATAATGTTTATGAAAATCCCGATTTGACACCCGATGAGAGAAAGAAAATGTATCTGTCTCTTGAAGAAAAATACAGACCCTATCTTTCATTTGCGGGTATTCCTTATCTTGAACTCGGTACACGCTGGCAGTATCAGATGCATATTTTTGAAAGTCCGTTTTATTATATTGATTATTGCATTGCGCAATGCGTTGCACTCGGATTTTTGTGTTTGTCACTTGAGAATTATGATGAGGCGCTTGAAAAATACTGCGAATTTCTCAAAAGCACAGGCGGAATATCCTTGAATGAGCTTATAAAGAATGCGGGTCTTAAATCTCCGTTCGAGGAAAATGCACTCAAAGAAACCGCCGAAACAGCGCTTGAAACAATAAACACAATTGAAAATCTTATATAAAAGCAAAACTACAGGAGTTATTCAATCCTGTAGTTTTTTTATTTCTGTAACATTAAGTTCTTTGTTGCAAACGGTAAATCTGACATCAAATCCTGCAAATTCAAGACCGTAGATTCTGTCTGGAATGTCCTGATAAGCGGGTCTCGGGTCCTGGGCAAGAACAGAAAAGAGAGCATCTCTTTTGGCTTCGGGAATGATTTTTATCAGTTCGTCGGGGAAAATAACATTTACCTGAGCGCCCTTTTCTTCAAGAGCAAAACCGTTGCTTGCTTCGGGATGCGAGTCAACATAGGGGAGATACGGCTTGATATCAAAAATCGGTGTGCCGTCAAGCAAATCTGCGCCTGACACTTTCAGAACACATCCGTCGTTTTCGGTTTCTTCAACGCAGAGAAGCTTAACGCTTGAAAGACCGATTGAATTCGGTCTGAAAGGGGAGCGTGTTGCAAAAACACCCATTCGCTTGTTTCCGCCGAGTCTCGGAGGTCTGACAGTCGGTGTCCATTCTTTGTCTGCACATTCCGAAAACTGCCACAAAAGCCAGAGATGTGAGTATTCTTCAATTCCTCTGAGTGCATCGGGATTGCGGTATTCGGGTTCAAAAACAATTGTTGCTTCAAGTTCATCAACAAGTCCGCTTTGTCTCGGTATTCCGAATTTTGAAGAAAAATCCGTGCGAATATATGCAATTGCCGTTATTTCAGTTTTCATATTGAATAATCAACCTCATATTTACCGTCTGTGAGAATATAATCAAGATTGAACTTTTGACACATATTAAGATTCTTCTTGTTATCTGCAATAAGTTCTTCTTTTGACAAATCATCAAAAAGGCGCTTTTCTATAACATTTTCGTGATTTTTGATATCGTCGAAATGTTCGTCTATATATTTTTCGCTCATTATAAGACAAACATATCTAATTTTTTCGAGATATTCATCCGAAAAATCCTTTTGCCAGTCAAAAGGAATATAACATCCTTCAACAATCAGATTCTGACTGTTTTCAATGGCGGGTTTTATCATTTCCCTGACGATGTTCCAAAGGTAGGGAACAAGTTTGTCATCATCCTCGGGGGTAAGTGCGGTTTGTCCGCTTCTGATAAGACCCATCTTAAGATGGTCGATTGAAAGATAAGGATATTTATATTTTTCAAGCAGCTTTTGTGCAAGCAGGGTTTTGCCCGTGTGGGATGCACCCGAAACAAGAATTATCATAAAAACCGTCCTTAAAAGAAAAAACCTTTGTCTTGTATGACAAAGGTTTTGTTCTGGAGCTGCTAGGCGGACTCGAACCGCCGACCTCATCCTTACCAAGGATGTGCTCTACCACCTGAGCCATAGCAGCATATGCGCTCAATACTGAACGCACATTATAATAACATAATGTTTATAATATTGCAAGTCTTTTTATAAAATATTTTTGAAAATCATATGATTTTTTCATCAACTGCTTTTTCAACAAGCTCTGCAAAAAGTGCGCAGGACCAGCTGAACCAGCTTCTTGTGAAAGTGTGCGGATTGTTTGCGTCAAAGCCCTCGTGCATAAAGCCTGTGTCCGCATCCGTTGTTTCGAGCATATGAAGAATTCCGCGGATTTCATCGGCGTTATCTGCAGTCAGACCCTGCATTGAAAGAGCAATATGCCATATATATCCCTCGGGAGTGTGCGGACTGCCGACACCTTTTGCAAACTTGCCTTCGTAGTAGTAGGGATTATCCTTGCTGAGGATGAATCTGCGGGTGTTGCGGTAGATTTCGCTGTTACAATCGCAGTAGCCGAGATAAGGTGCAGAAAGAAGAGAGGGTACATTTGCATCGTCAAAAAGGAAGTAATCGCCCTTGCCGTTTACCTCGCAGGCATAGATTTTTCCGTATTTTTCGTTATCGATAACCGCATATTTTTCAATACCGTTTCTGATTTCTTCTTTCAATGACTCACATTCGAAAATAAGGTCTTTTTCTTCGGGATAAGCGCTTGCAAGCATCTCCGAAATATATCCGAGAACAACAACCGCAAACATATTTGATGCAACAAGATAACCGTAACGGCAGGCATCGTCGCTCGGTCTGAATCCCGACCAGG
This sequence comes from Acutalibacteraceae bacterium, assembly GCA_045637305.1. Lineage (GTDB taxonomy): Bacteria > Bacillota > Clostridia > Oscillospirales > Acutalibacteraceae > CAG-177. The sequence goes on along the minus strand of JAZTZD010000067.1, from coordinate 9,728 downwards.
TCATACCCGTATATTCAACGGGATTGCCCATACCGTCGTTGTGAAGTGTGTCACTTTCGGGGCAATTTTTTCGTGTGAAGCGGTAAGGAGATTTTTCCATATGGTGCTGTTCGGTGCGCCAGAGAGAAACAGTTGTTTTAACTGAATTCAGAAAGCTTTCATCAAGAATTGAACTGTCTCCCGTTGCTTTCCAATAAAGATAAGTAAGTCTTACGGGATAGCAGAGAGAATCAATTTCGTATTTTCTTTCCCAGACGATGGGGTCACATTTCGGATAATCGTCGAACTCCTCATGAGTGTCACGTGCTCTTTTGAATGCGTTTGCATAAGGCTCGATTGCAATGTATTCACGCTGCTTTCGGATAACGCCGTTGATAATATTTCTGATATCCTCATTGTCTTTTGCAAGGGGAATATAATGCGAAACCTCAGCCGTTGAGTCGCGAAGCCACATTGCGGGAATGTCACCTGTTAAAACGAAAACCGAGCCGTCATCAAGAAATTCAGTTGCGGTTTCGAGGGTGTTGGGGTAGCAGTTGCGGTAAAGCGAAGCAAGTTTCGGACTGTGCTTTTCTATCACTTCGCAATATTTGTCCATTCTGTTTATAACGCATTTGGGTATGTTCATAATTTATCATCCTTTGCAGAAACTTCTATTAAATAATATATCTCACAGGTTTTTATGTCAATAAAAATTTAATGTTTCTGTTACATTGTGCGATTGATTGTGAAGAATATATGTGGTAAAATAAAAACGGAGATGATAACGATGGAAAAATACGGTCTTGTGCTTGCGGGCGGCGGTGCAAAGGGAGCATATCAGCTCGGCGCATGGAAAGCAATGCGTGAACTCGGGATTTCTTTTTCTGCCGTTGCGGGTGTTTCAATAGGCTCGATAAACGGTGCCCTCATTGCGGCGGGAGATTACGAGAGAGCAATCGAACTCTGGCAGAGCGCATCTGTTGATAAGGGCGTCAATATAACGGAAGAACTTCGGGACCCCGAGAATTTGTTCAGCCTGCGCAATTTCAGGGTGCTTTTCAAGGAAGTTGTAAAAAACGGCGGAATTGACGCTTCACCGACTCGAGATTTTCTTAAAGTATATATTGATGAAGAAAAGGTCAGAAAATCCGGTATCAAATTCGGAATGGTGACATTTCAGCTTTCTGAATTCACACCTCTTCAGATTTTCTGCGATAAAATACCCGAAGGTCAGTTGATTGATTATCTTCTTGCGTCTTCAAAGGTGCCGGGAGTGAGTAAAATCGGTCCCGAAGGAGAAAGATATCTCGACGGCGGTGTTTATGATAACGCACCTATTGATTTGCTCCGTAAAAACGGATATAACAAACTGATTATCGTTGATATTTCGGCAAGAAAGGGCTTGGGACATAAAGATGATTTGTCCTGCACACAGTCGGTTATTATCAGACCTTGTGACATTGAGGATTTGGGTGCCGCCTTCGATTTCAGCGATGAGATGCATGAAAAAAGAATAAAAATGGGTTATCTTGATACCCGCAAGGCTTTCGGATATCTTTCGGGCAGACGTTTTTATTTTGAAAAAGATGTTTTCTTTGAATTGGTTGAAGAATACGGTGCGGATGCCTGCGAACAGCTTGAGGCGCTTGCGGTTGAACTCGGTGTTGAGAAAATCAGAGTTTACAATAAAACGGAATTTATCCTCGAACTAAAGAAAAAGTATGAAGAATACAAGGAAGAACGTAAAAAGGAGGACGAAGAAGAACAGTCTTTTTACAGCCAGCTTCTGAAAAAAATTCCTGTATTCAAGGATGATGCCGAATATCCCGATGCAACGGAAATTTTGGAAAATATAACAATGTGAAAAAGAGGATGTCTTGCATTTGCGAGACATCCTCTTTTGATTTATTTTTTCATATTGCCGCAGCAACCGCCGTTTGCGGAGCAGCCTGAGCATCCGCCCGCACACGAACAGGAAACTTTTCCTTTTCTGCGGTTTATTATTGCAGTAACGACAATCGCAATAAATATTACCGCTATGATTGCCGAAACGATAACCGTGGGTAAATTCATATTTTTACTCCCTTTACATCAAAGCCTGACATACTTGTTTTTTCTGAATATAAAATACAGGAAACCGATAAGAACGGCAACTGCAATTCCTGTCCAGACCGTGAATTCAGATGTTGTGAAGAATGTGCCGAACTGGTAAATCATAAGAGAAACCGCATATGCAAAAGCGGTCATATATCCGATTGCTGCCAGGGTCCATTTTGAGCTGTTCATCTCTTTTTTGATTGCGCCCATAGCCGCAAAGCAGGGGGCGCAGAGAAGATTGAAAATCATAAATGAGAACGCTTTCAGACCGCTTGAGCCGAAGAATTCCTGACCGATAACGGAAAGAGAACTGTCGCCCGATTCAACAAGTTCAAATGCAAGATCCGCATTTGCCATTGATGAAAGTGAGCCGAAAACACCGACAACCTCTTCTTTGGCAACAAGACCGAGAACCGTTGCAACAGCAGTCTGCCAGCCGTCAAAGCCGAGAGGAATGAAAAGCGTTGCAATTATTTCTCCGATTGCGTGAAGAATTGATTTGCTTTCGGAATCGCCGATGTAGTGGAGACCGCCCTCGAGCGAAACACTGTTGAGAACCCATATAGCTATGCTTGCTGCAAGAATTACCGTGCCTGCACGTTTAATAAAGCTCCAGCCTCTGTCAAAGGTTGTTCTGAAAATGTTTGACGGGGTGGGGAGATGATATGCGGGAAGCTCCATAACAAACGGAGTCGGTGCACTTGCAAGCGATTTGAATTTTTTAAGAATAATTCCTGAAATAATAACCGCCGCAACGCCGATGAAATAAGCCGACGTCGCAACCCATATGCTGCCGCCGAAAAGTGAAGAAGCAATCAGACCGACAATGGGCATTTTAGCTCCGCAGGGGATGAAAGCCGTTGTCATAACAGTTATTCTGCGGTCTCTTTCATTTTCAATTGTTCGCGATGCCATAATACCGGGGACACTGCAGCCCGATGCAACAAGCAAGGGAATAAAGCTTTTGCCCGAAAGACCGAAACGGCGGAAGATTCTGTCCATAATAAATGCAACACGGCTCATATATCCGATGTCTTCAAGAATGGAAAGAAGGAAGAAAAGAATTACCATCTGCGGAACAAATCCGAGAACCGAACCGACGCCGCCGATAATACCGTCAGCAACGAGACCGACCAGCCATTGTTCACATCCTATGTTTGTTAAGAACTCCGTTGCGGCGGGAACAATGATTCCGCCGAAAAGAGTGTCGTTCATAAAGCCGACTGTCCAGTCACCGATTGTGCCGATGGAAATTGTGTAGACAAGCAACATAATAATTGCGAAAATGGGGAGTGCAAGTATTCTGTTGGTAAGAATTTTATCGATTTTATCCGATGTTGTCAGCTTGCCCGCGTTTTTCTTTCTGTAGCATTTTTCCGTGATAGATGTTATGTAAACGTATCTCTCATTGGTAATGATGCTTTCTGCGTCATCGTCGAAAAGCAACTCAACTTCAGCAATGTCTTTTTCGATATGTGAAAGAATTTTCGGGTCAAGCTTAAGCTGTTCCCTGACTTGCTTGTCTCTTTCAAATATCTTGACAGCATACCATCTCTGCTGCTCTTCGGGCATATTATGTACAGCCGCTTCCTCAATGTGAGCAAGAGCGTGCTCAACTGTTCCGCAGAAAGGATGCTTTGGCTTGAAACGTGTCATTCTTGCTGCTTCAACAGGTGCTGCAGCAGCTTCTGCAATTCCCGTATTTTTCAAAGCGGAAATCTCAACAACCTTACATCCGAGATAATGTGAAAGCATAGCGATATCAATAACATCACCGTTTTTTCTGACAATGTCCATCATATTGATTGCAACGACAACGGGGATGCCTATTTCTGAAAGCTGATTTGTAAGATAAAGGTTTCTTTCAAGATTTGTGCCGTCAACGATATTGAGGATAACGTCAGGTCTTTCATCGATAAGGTAGTTTCTTGCAACAACCTCTTCAAGGGTGTAAGGGGAAAGCGAATATATGCCGGGAAGGTCAACAACCGAAACATCATCCATATTCTTGACTTTGCCTTCTTTTTTTTCAACCGTTACACCGGGCCAGTTTCCTACATATTGGTTTGAACCTGTAAGTGCATTGAAAAGTGTTGTTTTGCCGCAATTGGGATTTCCCGCAAGCGCAATTTTAATTGCCATAAAAGTTTCTCCTTCTGTGTTTATGTTAGTTTCGACTAACATGCTCGCAAAAAATATTTATGTCGTTCACTCAATTTCTATCATTGCCGCATCGGCTTTTCTCAATGACAATTCGTAGCCTCTGACGGTAATCTCAAGAGGGTCGCCGAGAGGTGCAACTTTTCTGATTGTAATAACAACACCCTTGGTGATACCCATATCCATAATTCTTCTTTTGAGTGCACCTTCGCTGTGAAGCTTGACAACCTTGACGGGTTTTCCGATTTTTGCATCTTTAAGGGTTTTCATAAAATGTTCTCCATTCAATTTGTGTGCTTCATTCAAAAAGATTAGTCTAAACTAACCGGTTGGATTTTAAAAAGTGGTTAGCGAAAACTAACCACGAGTATTTTAATATGTTTTTTATGTTTTGTCAAGAATTTTTTGGAAAATTTTTATTTGAGTTTGAATGCTCTTCCGTCAAAATCAATCAGTCCGTCATTTTTCATTCTTGTCAGTTCCTTTGTCATTGCGCTTCTTTCAACTGAAAGATAGTCGGCAAGTTCCTGACGGTTGAATTTAAGTGTTATAAGTGAACTTTTCTGAATCTGAGATTGCTCGGAAAGATAAGAAATAAGTTTTTCTCTTGTTGTTCTTTTTGAAAGATGACTTATTTTATTGCTCAGCTCGCAGGATTTTGTTGCAACGGATGTAACGAGATTTGCCATAAGGATTTTATGGTATGAACAATCTTTGATGCAAGGCTCGGTGAATTTTCTGATGTTGAAAACAAGAATTTCCGAGTTTTCTTTTGCAACAATGTTGAACGGCATCTGCATATCCTGAGCGAAAGCATAGTTTTCTCCGTAGCTTCTTCCCGGTGTGAATTCGGAAACAATGGAAGTGTTGCCCAGAAAGTCGTTGCTTTCAAGATGAATTTTACCCGAAATAACAATACCTGCCGAGTTTACAAAGCTTCCTGCAAAGCAAACGGTTTCTCCCTTGGAAAAGCTTTTCTTTTCTGCGCTGAGGCAGTTGAGCAGGTGAGGGAGCTCACTTTCGGGGATGTTGGCAAAAAGCTCGCAGTTTTTGACCGCATTCAGATAATCGCTCATTTCAATCTCCTTTGTTGCAAATGACACATTATATAAATTATTATATCGTCGGAAGTTTGCAGTGTCAATCTGAAGAGAAAAATAATAAATTTTATTTTTCTTTCTCTTGATTTTTGTGATATATTCAGTTATAATATAAAGGCTGATTTGCCGATGTGATGGAATTGGCAGACGTGACGGACTCAAAATCCGTTGGTAGCGATACCGTGCGGGTTCGACCCCCGCCATCGGCACCAGAAAATTGCCCCTTACGGCGTATCCCGCCGTGAGGGGTTATTTTTGTGGAATGCGATGCGAGCGGGTCGAACAGGCGACCCGACCGCGGTGCAGGTGAAAACAGACAACCGATTATTGACAAACCCGCAAAGGGTAGTATAATTGGATTACAGAGAATAATTACAGACAAAAGCAGATTTAAATAAAGGGTGATATAATGCTTTTTGATAAAACAACCGTTTCAGGAATTGAGGTTAAAAACAGAATAATCCGAAGTGCAACGCACGACGGTCTTGCTGACGAAAACGGTGCGCCGAGCGATAAACTGATTGCGAAATATGAACATCTGGCAAAAAACGAAGTAGGTTGCATCATTACGGGTTATGCCGCTGTGAGCAGAAACGGTGTTTCGCCTTATCCGAGAATGATGAAAATCTATGATGACAGCGTAATTGATAAGTATAAGGAACTGACCGATGCTGTTCACCGTCACGGTGCGCCCGTTGTTCTTCAGATTGCACATTGCGGAAGACAGACATCTTCGAAGGCAATCGGTGTGCAGAAGGTTGCGCCGTCAAATGTTCTTCACGCATTTTATCCCGACAAAGCAAAAGAACTCACAGATGCTGAAATTTACGGTATTATTGACGACTTTGTTTCGGCAGCTGTCAGAGCTGAAAAGGCGGGATTTGACGGTGTTCAGCTTCACGGCGGACACGGTTATCTGCTCCATGATTTTCTTTCTCCGTACGGCAACAGAAGAGCGGACAGTTGGGGCGGAAGCCTTGAAAACAGATGCAGAATAGTTGAACTTATTATCAAGGGTATCAAAGAAAAAACCGCACTTCCCGTATGGATAAAGTTAAGTGCCGAGGATAACAGAAAAGGCGGAATGAACATTGATTCATCCGTTGAAATCTGCAAAAGACTTGAAGCGGCAGGCTGTGATGCTGTCGAGGTTTCGTGCGGTACTGTTCAGGACGGTATGAACACAATGCGAAGCAAGCTAATGCCTATGGATGCGGTGTTCAGATACCGCGAACCCTGTGCATCGTTTCCGAAACTGCTCAACAAGATTGCATTGCCCGCCGCAAACCTTATCAATCCGTTGATAAAACAGCCTCAACCGCTTGAAAATTTCAATGTTGAAAATGCGCATATAATCAAAAATAATGTATCAATCCCTGTTATCGTTGTCGGCGGAATACATAAGGTTGATGATATGGAAGAAATCCTCAGCGGGGGAAAGGCTGATTTTGTTTCAATGTGCAGACCTTTTATCTGCGAACCCGACCTTGCAAAGAAACTCAGAAACGGTCAGTCACAGGCTAAATGCATTATGTGCAATTATTGCGGTCTTGTAATAGAAAAAGAACCTACAAAATGTCTTTACGGCAAGGTGAAATAATGAATTTTTATTTAAAAAACCTCAACCGTGTGGAATTCGTTGTAACATTGGCTTGCACGGGAAAATGCATACACTGTTCACAGGGAGAACACAAATCTTCAATAAGTATTGATAATTTTTCGGCAATAGACAGCCTGCGAAAAATCGCCAAGGAATACAATATTGAATCTGTTATGACATTTGGCGGCGAGCCTTTGCTTTGTCCTGAAACAGTTTGCGATATACACAGAGCGGCAAGAGATTTGAACATTCCGAAAAGGCAACTGATAACAAACGGATTTTTCAGTAAGGATTCTGAAAGAATAAAAGCGGTTGCAAAAAAGCTGATTGAAAGCGGAGTTAATGAAATACTGATTTCCGCGGATGCTTTCCATCAGGAAACAATACCGCTGGAATATGTGAAAGCATTCGCAAGTGCCGTGAAAAGTGAAGCTGTGAGTTTGAAAATAAGCCCCGCCTGGCTTGTAAGCCGCGATGCCGATAATCAATACAATAACATAACAAGAAAAATCGTTGCGGAATTTAATCGTATGGGCATAGAAACAGGCGAAGGTAATGTTGTGTTTCCGAGCGGAAACGCATTGAAATATCTCAATGAATATTTTGATTTATCAGCAGAAATCAAAAATCCGTATGATGAAGACCCGACCGATATCCGTGCAATCTGTTTCAGCGCAAACGGCGATATTCTCGGCGGAAACATTTATAAACAGGATATAATTCAGATTCTGGACCTATATTCTCCCGATAAGAAAAAATAAAAAGCCTTATATATCAACGACTTGTGCCGTTTAGATATATAAGGTTTTTTGAGTGGTCGGAGTAAAGATGATAAATCCAAACCCGCAAAACCTTTGTTCACAAATTGCTAACATTTTCGATGTAGAATGTGCTATTATATAACAAAAACCATCTTGATTCAATGGAGAGATTGCCGTGAAAAAATTATTTTGCTTTATTCTCACAATTGTAATTGCTTTGAGTTGTCCCGGCTTTGCCGATTTGGGCAGATCCTCGTCCGGTATAATTGCTCATGCCGAAAGCACTGAACCTCAAAAAGGTGTTAAGGTTGAAATGGCACCGTTTCTCTACAAATCAACGCTTTATCAAATGGAATTTCCCAGCCATCTGTCTTATGATATCAAAGAAAAAAGCGATGCGGGTGATTATACCATATCCCGTGAACTCAACGACCTCTCCTATACTTTTGTCTTTCCGGCAGGAACTACAAAAATAGAATGCAAGGTATCTCTCAACGGAGAAAACGATTGGCGTGGTTTTACTCTTAACGATGCAGATAATCCGTCTTATTGGAAAAAAGATGCCGACGGCAACATTGACTACAGTCAACCGCTGACCTTCAAGAGAATTGAAACAATCGCAGAGCAAGATGAATACGGCATTCTGTACAGAGATTTTCTGAAGGGACAAAATGTTGAGGGATTCAAGAATTATGACAGAATTTATTGGAAACTCAACTACATATGCAACGGAGAAGCATTTACAGAATGCTTTGATATAGAAGTTTACGATTATGATAAAGCCGAAAAGCAAACTCTCAGAACAGTCAACTTCAATGTTGCAGGTCTGCCATTCGGATTTCTTTACGGCGAAAATGTGATTGCCAATCAAAAGGCTTCCGGAAAATATCTTTCACAAAACAGTTTCGATATTGTTGCCGTTCAGGAGGATTTCGGCTATCACAAACATCTTGTTGAGGGTATGGACGGTTTTAAATATATGACCAACCACACGGGTGGTATTCCCGGCGGTGACGGACTTAATGTTTTCACTAAAAATATGCCTGTTTATAATGAAACGCGAGTAAGCTGGAACGAAGAGAGCGGTATTCTTTCAGACGGCTCTGATGAACTCACGCCAAAAGGCTTTGTCTATACCGTTATCGATATCGGCAACGGAATTTATGTTGATTTTTACAATATACATGCAGATGCTTACGGCGGAGAGGGCTCAATCGCTGCAAGAACAAGCCAATACAAACAACTTGCCGAATTTATTCAGGCACGTTCCGCAGAAAATGACAGACCTATAATTGTAACGGGTGATTTCAACAACCATATGCATGTTCACGAAGATGACGGTGCACTTTATAAAACACTTTATCAGCAGTGCGGCTTAAAAGATGCCTGGATAGAATATCACAACAACGGTGACTATTTCGACTTATACAAGTGGCATATAACAGGTCTTCCAGCATGGGGTAATTGGGACTCGGTTGAAAGATTTATGTACAAATCCGGTGGCGGTGTAGATGTTGCGGTAAGCGATTTCAGGTTTGTAGAAGTCTGCGATGACAACGGAAAAGTAATATCCGACCATTCCTCCGCAGAATGTGATTTTACATTTATAAAAACCACAGACTTTGTTGAAAACACTCAGACGCTTCAGGCTGCAGAGGTAACACAAAATAATTTTTTTAACTTTCTTAAGTGGATTTTCAAAGATTTAATCATGATTTTTTCGGATCTCGGCAATCTTCCCGAATTGCTGAAAGAGTTTGCAAGTTATTGAAAGATTTCAAATAATTATAAAAATGCCATCCTCGAAGCAAATGCTTTCCGGATGGCATTTTTTTTAACGAAAAAAAACGAGTATTCTCAAGTTAAATCCCTTGCGAATACTCGTAATGGTCGGAGTAAAGATGATAAATCCAAACCCGCGCAAGCGGTTTCAATCTCTTGGAAAGAAACACGCTTTGCGCCTTTTCGGTAATTAAGATTTATGAGAATTTCGTCGTCATAAACGACTACACTGTTTACAAATCTGTC
>JAZTZD010000066.1:0-55270 GCA_045637305.1 Acutalibacteraceae bacterium | reverse complement strand
AAGCATAGGACCTCCGGATACAAATATCGTGGGAATATTCAGTCTGGCAGCTGCCATTAACAACCCTGGGACGTTTTTGTCACAGTTTGGTACACATACCAAACCATCAAATCCATGTGCTAACGCCATACATTCTGTACTGTCTGCAATAAGATCTCTGGTGACCAGACTATACTTCATTCCCACATGTCCCATAGCAATACCGTCACAAACTGCAATGGCCGGGAATACAACAGGCATACCGCCTGCCATAGCCACGCCCATCTTTACAGCGTCTACAATTTTATCCAAATTCATATGGCCTGGTACAATCTCATTATATGAGCTTACGATACCGACGATAGGCCTGTTGATTTCTTCCGTTGTCAGACCGAGTGCGTGGTAAAGTGCTCGGTGAGGTGCATTCTGCGGGCCGATTTTAAGTGCTTCGCTTACCATATTGATCGCCTCTGAATCAGATTATCAGTTGTTGATGAGCTTGTCCTCATCGCTCCAGCTGTAAAGCTTTCTGATGTCCTCGCCAACGATTTCAGCGGGATGCTCGCTTGCAATCTTGCGCATTGCGTTGAAGTGAACTCTGCTGCCTGCGTCGGACATATCAAGAAGGAAGTCCTTTGCGAATGTGCCGTCCTGAATGTCGGCAAGAACCTTCTTCATAGCCTTCTTGGTTTCTTCTGTGATGATTTTGGGACCTGTGATGTAGTCGCCGTATTCAGCAGTGTTGGAGATTGAGTATCTCATACCTGCGAAACCGCTCTGATAAATAAGGTCAACGATGAGCTTCATCTCGTGGATGCACTCAAAGTATGCGTTTCTGGGATCGTAGCCTGCTTCAACAAGTGTTTCAAAACCTGCCTGCATAAGAGCGCAGACACCGCCGCAAAGAACAGCCTGCTCGCCGAAAAGGTCTGTTTCTGTTTCTGTGCGGAAGTTTGTTTCAAGAACGCCTGCTCTTGCGCCGCCGATACCGAGAGCATAAGCAAGACCGATTTCAAGAGCATCGCCTGTTGCATCCTGCTCAACAGCGATGAGGCAGGGAACACCCTTGCCTGCCTGATATTCGCTTCTTACTGTGTGGCCGGGGCCCTTGGGAGCAACCATGATAACGTTAACATTCTTGGGAGGCTTGATGCAGCCGAAATGAATGTTGAAGCCGTGTGCGAATGCAAGGGTCTTGCCCTCTGTCATATAAGGCTCGATGCTTTCTTTGTAAAGCTTTGCCTGGCTTTCGTCGTTGATGAGAATCATAACGAGGTCTGCATTCTGCGCAGCCTCAGCAGCTGTCATAACCTTGAGACCCTGAGCCTCAGCCTTTGCCCAGCTCTTTGAGCCTTCGTAAAGACCTACGATAACATTAACGCCGCTGTCCTTAAGGTTGAGTGCGTGTGCATGACCCTGTGAGCCGTAGCCGATGATTGCAACGGTCTTGCCGCTGAGCTTCTGAAGGTCGCAGTCCTGCTGATAGAAAATTCTGTTTGCCATAGTTTATTACCTCTTTCGTATTGATACTGTATTTTAATTATAAATAATTAACTTTTCTGATGGTGGAGTTGCCTCTTTCAAGAGAAACAACACCCGTGCGGCATATTTCAAGAATTGTATATGCACGCATAAGATTGATGAAATCATCGATTCTTCTGCTGTCGCCCGTGAGCTGCATTATGATTGAATCAAGGGTATAATCAACGGTTTTTGCGTTGAATGCCGCAGCGGCATCACGGATTTCAGCTCTTGTTTCAGGCTCGTTTTTGAGCTTTATGAGAAGAAGCTCGCGACAGACGGATTCTTCATTCTGAAGCTCCTTTATTGAGCAGACATCGGGAAGCTTATAAAGCTGATTTATAAGCTGCTGTTTTGTTCCGTCCTCACCGTCGAAAAGCACGGTGATTCTGGAAAGGTCAGGGGATTCGGTTTCACTAACGGTGAGTGAAACGATGTTGAACTGTCTGCGGCGGAACATACTTGTTACTCTGTTAAGAACACCGAATTTGTTTTTAACGAGTACCGCAACCGTAAATCTCTGCATATCAGTCACCCACCTTTACTATAATATCGTCCATTGAGCCGCCCGGAGGAAGCATGGGAAGAACAAATTCATCTTTATTGATGATGCAATTTATGAGGAACGGACCCTCGGATTCAAAAGCCTTTGTCAATGCCGCTTCAAGCTCTTCGGGGGTTGAGGCGGTAACGGCATCTGCACCGAATGATTTTGCAAGCATAACGTAATCGGTCTGTCTGTTGAGAACGGTGTTTGAATAATGCTTGTCAAAGAAAAGTGTCTGCCATTGACGGACCATACCGAGAACTCCGTTGTTGAGCATAAGGATAACAAGCGGAATTTTGTTTGTGACAGCCGTTGCAAGCTCGTTGAGGTTCATTCCGAAGCTTCCGTCGCCCGTAACAAGAACGGTGCGTTCGCCTGTTGCAACCTGAGCACCTATTGCGGCACCCATTCCGAAGCCCATCGTACCGAGACCGCCGCTTGAAATGAATCTGCGGGGTTTTCTGAAATTCAGGGTCTGAGCCGACCACATCTGATGCTGACCGACATCGGTTGCAACGGGAGTGTTTTCGCCGAGATGCCGATTGAGAGCGAGAATTGCGTTCCTCGGAGTCATTCCCTCGCGGTTGTCAAGAGTTCCGAGCTCGTCCTTGCGAAGCTTTTCGATTGTTTTCTGCCAATCGGGATTTTCTCTTTTTTCAATAAGGGGGAGGAGCTTCGCGAGAGTCAATTTCACATCGCCTCTGAGACCGTGGGCTGTGTTGACTGTCTTTGCAAGCTCTGCGCCGTCGGTATCTATATGTACTATTTTAGCGTTCGGCGCGAATTTTGAACGGTTTCCCGTAACTCTGTCATTGAATCTTACGCCAAGCGAGATGATGCAGTCTGCATTGTGCATTGCCATTGAGCTTGCGTAGTGACCGTGCATTCCCTGCATTCCGAGAAAGCGGGGGTGGTCTGTAGGAAGTGTTGAAAGTCCCATCATCGAGCAGCCTATCGGAGCATCGATGATTTCGGCAAGCTCAAGTGCTTCGTCAACTGCATCGCCTGCTATCAGTCCGCCGCCGAAATAAATGAAGGGTCTTTCTGCCTTATTTATGCATTCTGCCGCCTGACTGATACGGATATCCTTTGCGGCAATGTTTTCTTCTGCCTTTACGGGTTCTGCGGGAATGTATTCGCATTTTGCAATCTGAACATCCTTGGGAACATCGATGAGAACGGGACCGGGTCTTCCCGAAACCGCAACGCGGAAGGCTTCGCGGATTGTGTCCGCAAGCTCTTCAACCGAGCCAACAAAATAGTTGTGCTTGGTTATCGGCAGGGTGATACCCGTGATATCGATTTCCTGGAAGCTGTCCGTGCCGATTTGTGCATTCGGAACATTGCCCGTTATGGCGATAAGCGGAACGGAATCAAGGTGAGCCGTTGCAATTCCCGTTACAAGGTTTGTTGCGCCCGGACCCGAGGTTGCCAGAACAACACCCGGTTTTCCTGTTGCTCTTGCGTAGCCGTCAGCGGCGTGCGCCGCGCCCTGCTCGTGAGCGGTAAGGATATGGCGAAGCTCATCGCTGTATTTATATAAGGAGTCATAAACATGGATTATCTGTCCGCCGGGGTAGCCGAAAACAACATCGCACCCTTGCTCAATCAATGTTCTGACAATGATATCTGAGCCTGATAATATCATTTTATCTTCCTTTCAGAAATTTGGTTATCCTTTATTATAACATTTATATATAGCATTTGTGAAGAGGTTTTTGCAAAAATTTTATCCGATTGAAGCAATGCATTCAACTTCTACAAGCACACCCTTGGGAAGTGCCTTTACAGCAACGCAGGAGCGTGCGGGTTTTTCCGTGAAATACTTTGCATAAACCTCGTTGAATTTTGCAAAGTCTGCCATATCCTGAAGAAAACAGGTTGTTTTGACAACATTTTCAAGCGATGTGCCTACCGCTTCAAGCACGGCGGCAAGGTTTTTGCAGACCTGCTCGGTCTGGTCTTCAATTGTAAGTGCATCCACATTGCCCGAAGCGGGGTTAATGGGAATCTGACCTGATGTGAAAAGCATATTGCCCACGCAGACTGCCTGCGAATAAGGTCCGATTGCTGCGGGTGCGTTTTCTGTAAAAATCTTTTTGTTCATAATATAAAACCTCCAAAAAAACAGAAAAATCCTGTCTCAGATAAAGAGACAGGATTTTTAATCTAATAAAAATCTTGCGGTACCACTCTTTTTGCCGCCGAAGCGACCACTCACCGTGACATTATAATCACTCTCTGCGATAACGGGCAGAAACCGTCCGACCTACTTGGATTTCCGTTGGGTCCGGCTGCTCCGAGGCGACTGCGCAGAAAGCTCTTCCGTCGGCTTGCACCATCCGCCGACTCTCTGAAGCCGAAATCAATCTGCTTTTTCCTCTTCATTGCAATTTTTATGGATTATATCATTCTTTACTGGTATTGTCAAGGGCGATTACGCATTTTCGCCCATATTTGCGGCTTTGTATGCAACTCCGAGCATACCCGCACCGTTGCCGAGATCTGAATTGACAATTCTGACATTACGGAAGCTCGGCATAAGCTTTGATTGGATTTTTTCATTGATTGAATTGACTATATAATCTTCGTTCATTATTCCGCCGCCCAGCACAATGAGGGATGGGTTGAAAGTATAAACAATGCTGATGAGACCGACTACGATTTCGTCAATCCATTTGTCAACGGCTGATTTTATTTCGGGATTTTCAAAGTTTTCTTTTTCGAAAATCTTAACGCCGTCAAGCGGTGTATCCGAAAAAGCGTTGACGGAATTAACAAGTGCCCTTGCGGATGCATAGCATTCGTAACAGCCTTTTCCGCCGCAGGTGCAGTCGATACCGTCTGCGTGGGTGATGATGTGACCCAATTCACCCGCAGAGCAGAAAGAACCCTTGTATAAATCTCCGTCAAGCCAGATTGCGCCGCCGATTCCCGTGCCGTAGGTGAGGCAGATAAAATCATTGAAACCCTTGGCTTTTCCGAAGTATGCTTCGCCGAGTGCGGCGGAATTGACATCATTCTCAACATAGGTGAGGACACCCGTTTCCGATTCAATCATTTCCTTGATTTTTGTTCCGGTATATCCGGGAATGTTGTCTGTTGCAAAAACAACCGTTCCCGTTTTGCTGTCAACCTGACCTGCGGTTGAAATTGCAACGCGGTCAAGTCCGTCAATGCCTTTGATGATTTCAATAACCTTTTTGATTATACCTTTTCCGCCGAGTGCATTTGCATCCGTCGGAATTTTTGTTGACTGAGAGAGTGCAAAACTTTCGTCGCAAATCGCATATTTTATGAATGTGCCGCCGATATCAAATGTGATTATCTTCATTTTGTTTCCTCTAATGCCTTGACAAATCTCTTTGTGATGTCCATAGGTCTTGTGATTGCCGTGCCGCAGACTGCGCTGAATGCACCCGCCTTGTAAACATTTATGAGGTCATCGGGACACCAGATACCGCCCTCTGCGATAACGGGAGTGTGAAGCTCTTTCACATATCTTTCAATCAGTTCAACATCGGGAAGAGTTCTGCCCTTTGTGTAGGGGGTGTAGCCAGCCATTGTTGTTCCGATAAGGTCCATACCGAGTTCTTCGGCAAGCTTGCCTTCTTCAAAGCAAGATGTGTCCGCCATAAACAGCTGGTCGGGATACTTTGCTCTTACCTCTTTGAAGAATTCTTCAAATGTGACTCCGTTCGGGCGGAGTCTGTTTGTTGCATCAACCGCAATGATTTCGCAGCCCGCTTCAACGAGAGCATCAACCTCTTTCATTGTGGGAGTGATGTAAACATCGCATTCCTCATAATCCTGCTTTATGATACCGATAACGGGAAGGTCAACTTTTTCTTTTATTGCCTTGATGTCAACAACCGTGTTTGCTCTGATGCCGACTGCACCGCCGAGATATGCCGCCCACGCCATTTTTGACATTATGTAGCTGTCATAAAGAGGCTCTGTAGCGAGTGCCTGACAGGAAACGATGAGTCCGCCTTTGATTTGTTCAAGAATTTCTTTGTTTGTCATAGTTATTACCTCATATTATATGTTGATTTATATTTTGCCATACAAAGCCGACATCTTTTCCGACCTGAACAAAGGTGTCAACCTCGTTGTTGTTGAGCTTTTCAACTCTTCTGAAGCCGTTTGCCTCAAAAGCTTCGCAGAAGAGACTTGCCATTTCCTCTGTTTTGAATGTGATATGATGAACGATTCTGAACTGACTTCTGTCTTTCATTGAAGCAACGGTTTCGAAGCCGACAACGAAGCCTGTGCACCACCAGTAATCGTCATAGTCTCTGTTGAAAATTGTCTGATAATTTCCGTCGTGCATTTCATCCCAGACGAATGCCATTTCCATTTTGAGCCAGTCTTCTTTGTCTGCGCATGCAAAAGGAAGGGCCTTATTACCGATTTTTCTTGTGTAAACGCCGACCTCTGCGCCGACGAAGGCATAACCGTACTGACCTTTCCATATCTGAATCATCCACTCTTTATTTTCGTATTCAAAGGTGGTGCGCACGGTGTCGTAATACATCATACTGATAACCGCGAGGTTGTCATAGACCTGGGTGAATCCGAGGTTACTCTGCCAGCAGTCCTTGTCATCGGTGTAATAATAGTTGCCGTCGGGGTCGTACTTATATGAAGCAAGCTTGGCTTTGTCAAAGTTGATGTTGATTGCGGGCGGGATGTATTTCGGAGCCTTGGGAAGCTTGAAAACCTCTGAAAATGCTTTGTTAACAAGGGTTGTAAGTTGGGTTGTTTTTTCAGCGATGGTTGTTGATTCGTTTTCAGAAACATCTTCTTTTTCGGTTGTGAGGGGGACGGTTGTTTCTTCAGGGGCGGTTGTTGTTTCAGGTGCCTGCGTGGTCGGGAAAGTATATTCCGTGGTTTCTGCCGTGGTTTCTTCCGAGGTTGAACCGATTACGGGTGCAACAGAGGGCTGATTTGCATATCTGATTCCGATAACCGCACAAACGCAGACGATTGCCGCTGCGACAACGGCGAATGCCGCAATAATCTTCTTATTCATTATTTCCTCCGATTGAATATTCTCTTACGAACGCATTTATGAAAAGCGGACCCATATCCATAGCAACGATAACGGGATTTCCGTCTTTTTCAAGAATTGTCATTCCCTCGCCTTCGCTCGGGGCAATGAGATTGCGGTCAAAAAGCTTTCTGACACCGCCGTTTTCCGTGTTTATTTCGTAAACAGCCTGAGTGTCATCGTTCGTAGCCGCATAAATTGTGCCATTATGAATTTCCGCACCCTGAATTGCATACGGTGAGCTTTCAAGGGCGATTTCTTTCACGAATGACATACCGTCTGAAATGTCGAAAGCCAACAGCTTTGTGGGGTTTTTGGAATGGTCGGTGCAGTAAAGCAGACCCGTTTCGCTGTCAATGCACACCCAAGGCAGACCTCTTGTTATCATCTCGGCATCAAGAATATAATATTCAACAAGCTCAAGGGTTTCAGCGTCGTAAACGCCGACAATCGGATAGTCCCAGACCTTGCTGTCTTCAAGGCCCGCATAGATTTTTCCGTTATAAAAACTCAGCCCGCCGACGTGTGCGATTCCGTAGTTTTCGGAAAGCTCTTTGGGGATTGCGGAGTAATTTGCATTGACAAGAGTTTTTGCATCATCCTCGGTACGGATGATTGTTGTTTTTGATGAAAAATAAAAAGTCTCGCCGTCGGTTGTTATTCCCTGTGAGCGGAAATATGCGCCGAGACCGACAATGTTTGTTTTTGCCTGCTCGGGTCTGTCACCCGTCGGAATAAGGTCGAGTCCGTGGGTGAGAAGTGTCAGGGGAAGAAGAATAACCGCGAAAAGGAGCGAGATGATTTTATTTGTTACAAGCATAAAAGGACTCATAATACCGCCTCCTATAAGTATAATATATTATTATAGCAATATTCGGCAAATCAGTCAATTATAAACTTTAAATTCAACTTGTTGACATCGGCAAAAAAAGAGGTTAATATATATAAAGTATAGTGATAATGAGGAGCAGTGTTATGAACGATATTAAAAAGCTTTATCGGCTTTGGGTTGAAAACACGGCGGATAACCAAGAAATTCACGCGGAATTACTTTCTGTTGACGGCAATGACGAAGAAATTCTTGACCGTTTTTATAAAAATCTCGAATTCGGAACAGCGGGTCTGCGAGGCGTTCTCGGTGCGGGTACAAACCGAATGAATACCTACACGGTCTGTCAGGCAACGCAGGGACTTGCAGATTATCTGAACAGCACAGGCGCGGAAAACTGTGTTGCAATCGGTTATGATTCAAGAATCAATTCCGACGTTTTTGCAAGGCAGTGTGCAGAAGTGCTTGCCGCAAACGGAATCAAGGCGTATATTTTTCCGAGACTTATGCCGACCCCGATGCTTTCGTATGCGATAATGCGTCTTGGCTGTCAGGGCGGAATCGTTGTTACGGCAAGCCACAATCCGTCGAAATATAACGGTTACAAATGCTATGACCCTGCAGGTTATCAGATGACCGATGAGGCGGCGCTTGCAACCTATTCATTTATTCAGAAGGTTGATATGTTTGACGGTGTCAAGAAAATGCCGTTTGATGAGGCACTTGAAAAGGGACTTATCGAATATATCCCCGATGAAATTGCAGAGGAATTTTATTCGCTTGTTCTCAAAAAACAGATTAACCCGGGAATTGCGGATGAAAGCGATATAAAAATTATTTACACACCGCTTAACGGAACGGGTAACATTCCCGTAAGAACCGTTCTTGATGCGGCGGGATATAAAAATGTCAGAGTTGTAAAAGAACAGGAAATGCCCGACGGCACATTCCCCACATGCCCGTATCCCAATCCCGAAATCCGTCAGGTTTTTGAGTGCGCGCTTGAAATGACAAAAGAGGAAAAGGCTGATTTGCTCCTTGCAACAGACCCTGACTGCGACAGAGTGGGAATTGCCGTGCTTTGCGGCGATGAATATGTTCTTCTTTCGGGTAACGATGTCGGTGTTCTGCTTGCGGAATATATGCTTTCGCAGAGAAAAGAAAAGGGCACGTTGCCTGAGAATTCCCTGATGACAAAATCCTTTGTGTCAACACGGCTTATCGATGTTGTTGCGGCGAAATACGGCTGCAAGGTTGTTGATGTGCTCACGGGATTCAAATATGTCGGTGAATTCATTGCGAATCTTGAAAAGACAGATGATGACCACCGTTTTATTATGGGCTTTGAAGAAAGCTACGGTTATCTTATCGGCACTCACGCAAGGGATAAGGACGGCGTTGCGGCATCGCTTATGGTTTGCGAAATGGCGGCTTATTATAAGAGCAAAGGCAAGACACTTGTTGATGTTCTGAATGATATTTACGACGAGTTCGGAATATATGTCAATGACCTTTATAACTTTGCTTTTGAAGGCGCAAGCGGTATGGTAAAAATGGCGGAGATTATGGATGAAACAAGAAAAAATCCGCCGAAAGAACTTGCGGGACTCAAGGTGCTTAAGGTGCACGATTTTGAAAAAGGCACGATAACGGATACTCAAGGCGGAGAAACAGAAAAAATAACGCTCCCCAAATCGAATGTGCTTGCGTATTCGTTGCCCGACGGAAACTTTGCAATAGTCAGACCGTCAGGCACGGAGCCGAAAATCAAGGTGTATATCACGGGTTGCGGAAAAACAAAGGAAGAAGCGGAAAACACCGCCGTAAAGCTTGGCGAGGCGATGAAAAGTCTGCTTAAAATAGACTGAAAAGGAGCAGAAAAATGAAAAGACATAATTTGTTCGTCAGAATTGTTGCAATTCTGCTGTGCGCAATTATGGTGCTCGGTGTTGCAACTGCGGCAATTTCCGCATTCGCCGCCGACGGCACAGCGGTGCCCGACACGGGCAGTGCAGATATGACAATGGTTATAGTGATTGCGGCACTTGCCGTTGCGGTGATAGTCGGATGTGTGGTGCTTCCGAATTTTCTGAAGAAAAAATAATAAAATAACGGAGAATAAATATGAAAAGAATTATAACATTGTTCCTGGCAGTAATAATGATATGCGGCTTCTGTGCCTGCTCCGATTCAAATCAGAGCGGTATGGACGGAAACGGAGCGCAGGAAGAAACAGGAGTTCACGGCGTGCTTCAGGCAGAGGTTATCGGAAATTTCGGAATAACCTATGAAAAATCAAGGATTGTAGCAGTGAAAACCCACAATGAGGGCTATGTTGAATATGTTGTTGTGAATTATGATAACAGCGGCAAAAAAACAGGTGAGCTTTCATATTATTTCTGCTTGCAGGACAGTATTTTTGAACAGATGGTGGAAGAAAACAAAGGAAATGCCGCTGTTCAGGTTTATGAAGCTGAAAGATATCTGACAAAGCCCACTAACCACGCAATCAAAGGCAATTTTGATCAGGACCTTGAATTGCTGAAAAAAGATTACAACATCAAAGGCTTGATGTCCGAGAAATAATACAATATAAAATACCCCCCGAAGCGTTCGTGAAAGAAAGCTTCGGGGGGTTAATTGTTGCTTATTTCTTTGCGGGTTTATCTTCCTTCTCATCGCCGAGGTCAATGAGGATGAAGGCGAGAGTCCAGACGATTATGAGGGCAAACAGAATGATTATTGCGTTCTTGAAGCCGCCGAGTATCAGGGTGTCGATATTGACGACACTTCCGATGATAGAACCGACAATGCCTTTGCCGCCAAGTGCCTTGACATAGTCAACCGTGCCGAGAGTGAGAAAGCTTGCAGCCTTGGAGAAGAATACAGACATAAGGATTGTTGAAAGAATGCCTGCACCGCTTACAATTATATTCACAATGCGCTTATTGGTGCATATTGTCCATATGCAGATGAAAATTGCGGCAATGATTGCAAGAGCAAAGAAGACTGCCGATGCAACAAGCCAAGGGGTGAGCGGAGCAAATTCTTCCGGCCACTCAAAATATCCTGCTTTCTGAAAGAAGATTGCAAAAGGATCGGTCTTGGCGATGAAAATATCATAAAGTCTTTTAAGACTGAATGATTCTTCAACACCGACATCGATGATTGAGGTTGAAGCCTGAATGAAGAAGAATTCAAGGAATATTGTTGCGGGGATTGTTGCAATTGCAAGAATTGCGTTGACCGCTTTATAAAGATACTTCATATTTTTACCTGCCTTTTGATTATTTCCAGGAGGAGTTGAGGGCAACGGTACGGTTGAAAACAAGTTTTCCGTCTTCGGAAGACTTGTCAACGCAGAAATAACCCTGTCTCATAAACTGGAATGTGTCGCCGCACTTTGCATCCTTAAGACCGCCCTCAACAAGACAGCCGCTGAGAATTTCAAGTGAATTGGGGTTAAGGTGGTTAAGATAATTTTCTTTTCCGTCAACAAAGGGATTTTCTGCGCCGAAAAGACGGTCGTAAAGACGGATTTCGCAAGGTACGCTGTCGGATGCGCTTACCCAATGGATTGTGCCCTTAACCTTTCTTCCGTCGGGAGCATCGCCGCCCTTGGTTTCGGGGTCGTAGGTGCAGTGAAGACACGTAACGTTGCCT
The DNA here is from genome assembly GCA_045637305.1 of Acutalibacteraceae bacterium. Taxonomy (GTDB): domain Bacteria; phylum Bacillota; class Clostridia; order Oscillospirales; family Acutalibacteraceae; genus CAG-177. The sequence goes on along the minus strand of JAZTZD010000066.1, from coordinate 43,678 downwards.
TCATCATCTGTTTCATAGCTGTTGCAGGTTACGAGATATGCGCTCTTAAGACGGACTTCGTTTCCGGGGAAGAGTCTGAAATACTTCTTTGCGGGTTCAACCATAAAGTCGTCTCTTTCAACGAAAATTTCTCTTGAGAAATGAACTGTTCTTGTTCCGAGTTCAGGTTTAAGAGGGTTGATTTCAACCTCGATTGCCTCGCTCTTACCCTCGGGATAGTTGTCAATAACAACCTTGAGCGGTCGCATAACAGCCATTGCTCTGGGCGCATTTTCGTTGAGATTGTCTCTTACGCAAGCTTCAATAAGACCGTAGTCAACAACACTGTCTGCTTTTGAAACACCGATACGGTTGATGAATTCACGGACAGCCGCTGCGGGATAGCCTCTTCTTCTCATACCGCAGAGGGTAATCATTCTGGGGTCATCCCAGCCGTCAACAATACCCTTCTGAACCATTTCAAGATTATATCTCTTGCTGGTTACGCAGTAGTTGAGGTTAAGACGTGCAAATTCAATCTGTCTGGGGGGCTCTTCAAAACCGATTTCCTTGATGAACCAGTCATAAAGAGGTCTGTGGTTTTCGAATTCAAGAGAGCAGAGAGAATAGGTAACGTTTTCTCTTGCATCCGAAAGAGGATGAGCAAAGTCATACATGGGATAAACGCACCATTTGTCGCCTGTCTGATGGTGTGTAACGTGAGCAATTCTGTAGATAACGGGGTCACGCATATTGATGTTGGGCGATGCCATATCAATCTTTGCGCGGAGAGTTTTTTCTCCGTTTGCGAATTCGCCTGCAGTCATACGGGCAAAAAGGTCAAGGTTTTCTTCAACCGAACGGTCACGGTAAGGACTGTTCTTGCCGGGCTCGGTGAGAGTGCCTCTGTATTCCCTGATTTCATCGGCAGTAAGGTCGCATACGTATGCCTTGCCGTTTTTGATGAGCTTGATTGCACATTCATAGATGAAATCGAAATAGCTTGATGCATAATAAACGTCGTTCCACTTGAAGCCGAGCCATTCAATATCTTCTTTGATAGCGTCAACGTATTCAACGTCTTCCTTTGAAGGGTTGGTGTCGTCAAGACGGAGATTGCAGATGCCGCCGTATTTTTCAGCGGTTGCAAAGTCGATTGTTATAGCCTTTGCGTGACCGATATGAAGATATCCGTTGGGCTCGGGCGGAAAACGGGTCTGAACTCTTGTGTTGACACCGTTCGCAAGGTCTTCGTCAATGAAGTCATATATAAAATTTGAGTTGGTGATGATTTCGTCCATTCTATTTACATCCTTTCGTGGATCTTATTTCCAAGCTGAAATTGCTTCGTTAAGTCTTGCCTTGATTTCGTCCTCTCCGAGAAGAATCATTATCGAATAAAGGTCGGGTGTGTTTCTTCTTGAAGTAAGGGCAATACGGATAACTGTTGAAACATCGCCGACGTGACCCTTGAAGGCATCGGGATTTTTCTTGTATTCCTTAACATTCGGAGTGAAGCCGAGAGGCTCGCACATATCCTTGATTTTTGCAAACCATTGGTCTTTGTCATCCGAAAGTGAGAATTCTGAGATGTATTTCTCTGCGATTGCCGCAGCATCTTCCTTTGAAATGTTTTCGGGAAGAGTGTAGTCTGCGTTGTAGAGAGGCTTGAAGAAATATGAAACATAATCCTTGACCTCGCACCATCTTGCGATATCTTTACGGGGCTTGGGATTCTCTCTGTCAATGTTCATAACAGCAGTTGAGAAAGCTGCATCGGCGCAGAAGATTTCCGCAAATGCGGGGTCATAAACCTTTGCCCATTCAGCAACGTTCTCGTAAACCTGCTCTGCACTCATAACGGAAATAACATTCTTACTTACGTCGTTGAGCTTCACAAGGTCAAAGAGACAGCCGCTGCTGCTCATCTTCTTGAGATTGAACGGGAATTCATAGATTGAAGCCTTGGGATTGGCTCTTCTCCAGTCCTCAAAGTTTGAGTTGATAAGGGTGAGAAGATATTCAAGCACGCTTTCCTTGGGGAATCCGCCCTCAACAAAATAGCTGACTGCAGCCTCGGGGTCCTTTCTCTTTGAAAGCTTGCGCTTATCGCCTGTTTCTTCGTCAATCTTGAGCACCTGAGGTGTGTGCGCATATTTAAGCACCTTGTATCCGCAGGCTTTGAAAAGTTCGATATGCTTGGGAACGGATGAAATCCACTCCTCGCCGCGGATAACGTGTGTTGTTCTCATAAAGTGGTCGTCGCATGCGTGTGCAAAATGATATGTGGGAATGCCGTCGGATTTGAGAAGAACCTCGTCGATGATGTTTTCGGGCATTTCAATCTTGCCTCTGATAACATCCTCAAACATAATTTTCTTATCCTCGCTGCCGCCCGAACGAAGACGGAGCACCCAGGGTTTGCCGTCGGCAATATTCTTTTCGATTTTCTCAAAGCTCAGGTCACGGCATTTTGCCCATTTTCCGAAATAACCTCTGATGAGAGCTTCGCCGCTTTCCTGTTGCTCGCGGATTGCCGAAAGCTCGTCCGCGGTGCAGAAGCAAGGATATGCAAGTCCTTTTTCAACAAGGCTTTTTGCGATTGTCTGATACATTTCGGCTCTGTGGCTCTGGGTGTAGGGACCGTATGCGCCTTTTTCGGTGCCGAAGCCTGTTACACCCTCGGTGAATTCAACTCCGAAATAATCGAAGCCGCCGATGATTGCGGAAACACCGTCATCGATTTCTCTCTTCTTGTCTGTATCCTCAATTCTGAGGAAAGAAACGCCGTTTGTTGATTTTGCGGTAAGCACATCAACAAGCGCGCTGAAAAGACCGCCGATATGAAGATAACCCGTGGGGGAGGGGGCAAATCTTGTTACCCTTGCACCTTCGGGAAGATTTCTTGCGGGATAAAGCTCTTCGTAATATTCGGGAGTTTTGTCTATCTGCGGAAAAAGAAGCTCCGCCAGCTTTTTGTTGTTATCCAAAATTAAACACTCCTATGTAAACGGGAAATATCAATATATACCCATTTTATAATCATACATTATGTATTATCGCAGAAAGTTGTCCAACTATCAAGTGAAAAATATAAATTTTTGTGTCAAATCCTCATTTTTTTTGATTTTGCATATTCAATATACCGTTTTCGGAATAACAGCACAACAAAATGACCAAAATATAACCGAATTCATCGATTGAAAAGAGGTTATTATTTTGAAAAAACTCAGATATCCAAATGTTTATCTTTCACTTTTTGTTTGTCTTATTGCGGTTGCGGTCGGTGCGGTTGCAAGTGTCACAACAAAAAGAAATGTGACGGAGGGAACAAGCGGCTTTGAAAGGGTGACGGTTGAGTGGCGCACTGCGGCAACAACCGAGCCTGAAACAGAGGGCGTTGACATAGGCGTTACGGGTATTCCCGACGAAAGAAGCGAAACAACAACCGTAAAAACAGAGGGAAACAAGCCTTATTCGGGCAGCTTTCTTTTGCCGATGGGCAACGATATTATCAAAGATTACAGCAACGGAGAAATGGTTTATTCCGACACAATGGGCGATTGGCGCGTGCACAACGGCATTGATTTCGCAGGAAGTGCGGGCAACGACGTGATTGCGGTGTCTGACGGCAGAATTTTCAAGGTTTATGAGGATAGTTTTTGGGGAACGGTGGCGGAAATCGACCACGGAAACGGTATGATTGTGCGCTATTGCGGTCTCAAAAGCGGCTCCGTGCTGCCCGAGGGCGGAGATGTGAAAAAAGGCGATAAAATCGGTTCTCTCGGTCACATTCCCGTTGAGCTTGTCGATTCCGACCACCTTCACCTTGAAGTGCTTATCGACGGCGAAATTGCAGACCCTCTTGAAGCACTCAACAAGGTGAGAAGCGAGTAAAATCTATAATTATGGCGGCTGCAGATGCTCCCGGCTCCCCAAGGGCGAACATCGCCACCGTTAACGCAGCCGCCTTGTTTTCGGGAACAAGTGTCCCCATTTTTCATTCTATGCCGGAAAATATCAAGTGGTATTATTTATGATGAAATATTCGCTGCAGAGGATGAAAAATAATTTTCAAAAAAGTCTTTACAAGTGAAAGCCTTTATGCTATAATCCCATTTGCACATGCCCGCTTCTCGGATAGCGGAGTAAACCCCAACGGGGTGTTCACCTGCCGCATTCTGGGTTCCGAGGCAAATATTTAAATGAGGTGAAAAACAATGACACAGGCAGAAAAGACTGCAATCATGCAGGAATTCGCAACACACGAGGGCGACACAGGTTCACCCGAAGTTCAGATTGCTGTTCTCACAAAGAGAATCAACGATCTTACCGAGCATCTTAAGGTTCACAAGAAGGACCACCACTCAAGAAGAGGTCTTCTTATGATGGTTGGTCACAGAAGAAACCTTCTTGCTTACCTTCAGAAGGTTGACATTGAGCGTTACCGTTCAATCATCGCAAGACTTGGTATCCGTAAATAATTTGTCAATAAAGCAGGCAGGAACTCATCTTGCCTGCTTTGTGTCGTTTTAAAGGTCGGGTTAATCCGTTAAAGTATTAGCCTGATACAGCTTTAAACCGACAAAAAACGCGCATCTTTCAGGCGGCATTTTCAAAGGTTTTAGCGGTAAATCGAGGATTTGTACAGATAGTTTTCAAGAGTTACAAGTTTTGGATTTATTGCTAAACCCCTACCGCCGCCTGTGGAAATATAATTTTACAGAGAGGTAGAAAAAATGTTTTTTGAAGCATTCAAAAAGTACGAAACCGAAATCGCAGGCAGACCTTTTGTTGTTGAAGTAGGCAAAATGGCTCAGCTTGCAGGCGGCGCATGTCTTGTTCGTTACGGCGAAACCAACGTGCTCTGCACAGCTACAATGGCTGCAAAGCCCAGAGAGGGTGTTGACTTCTTCCCCCTTTCAGTTGACTATGAAGAGAAGCTCTATTCAGTAGGCAGAATTCCCGGCTCATTCCAGCGCCGTGAAGGCAAGGCAAGCGAAAAAGCAACACTTGCTTCACGTGTTATCGACAGACCCATCCGTCCTCTTTTGCCCAAGGATATGAGAAACGATGTAGGTGTTGTTGCAACAGTTATGTCGGTTGACCCCGACTGCCAGCCCGAAATCACCGCTATGCTCGGTGTTTCAATTGCTATCTCAATTTCTGAGATTCCCTGGGAAGGCCCCATTTCAGGCGTTGTTGTAGGTCTTGTTGACGGCGAATACGTTATCAACCCCACACTTGAGCAGAGAGAAAAGAGCGAAATGTATGTCACAGTTGCTTCAACAAGCGACCTTGTTGCAATGATTGAAGCAGGTGCAAACGAAGTTTCAAACGACGATATGTATGACGGCATTATGTTCGCTCATAAGGAAAATCAGAGAATCGTTGAATTTATCAATATGATTAAGGCTGAGTGCGGCAAGGAAAAGGTTTCCTTCCCCTCAAACGATCCCGATCCCGAGATGTATGAGGCAATCAAGGATTTCGCAATCGAAGATATCCGTTTTGCTCTTGATACAGACGACAAGAGAATCCGCGACGAAAGACTCAAGCCCGTTTATGATAAGGTTCACGAGAAGTTCGATGAAATCTATCCCGATATGGAAGTTAAGATTGAAGAATGTCTCTATAAGGTTCAGAAGCATGTTGTCCGCCGCTGGCTTCTTGATGACGGCAAGCGTGTTGACGGCAGAGGCATCAACGAAATCCGTCCTCTCAATGCAGAGGTAGACCTTCTTGACAGAGTTCACGGTTCAGGTATGTTCACAAGAGGTCAGACACAGGTGCTTTCAATCACAACACTCGGTCCCATGAGCGATGCTCAGCTTCTTGACGGTCTTGATGAGGAAGACAGCAAGCGCTATATGCACCACTACAACTTCCCCTCATATTCAGTTGGCGAAACAAAGCCCAGCAGAGGCCCCGGCAGAAGAGAAATCGGTCACGGTGCTCTTGCAGAGAAGTCACTTGTTCCCGTTCTTCCCTCAGTTGAGGAATTCCCCTACACAATCCGTGTTGTTTCCGAAGTTCTTTCATCAAACGGCTCAACATCACAGGGCTCGGTTTGCGGTTCAACACTTTCACTTATGGCAGCAGGTGTTCCCATCAAGGCTCCCGTTGCAGGTATTTCCTGCGGTCTTATCACAGAGGGCGACCGCTTCATGACAATGGTTGATATCCAGGGTCTTGAAGACTTCTTCGGCGATATGGACTTCAAGGTAGCAGGTACAAAGAAGGGTATCACATCAATCCAGATGGACCTCAAGGTTCACGGTCTTACTCCCGCTATCATCAGAGAAGCACTCGACAAGACATACACAGCAAGATGCTATATTCTTGACGAAATCATGCTTCCCGTTATTGCTGAGCCCAGAGCAGAGCTTTCAAAGTGGGCACCCAAGATGCTTACAACAAAGATTGACCCCGAGAAGATCGGCGATGTTATCGGTAAGCAGGGTAAGGTTATCCAGAAGATTTGTGCTGAATGCAACTGTAAGATTGACGTTCAGGAAGACGGTAATATCTTCGTTTCTTCAACTGATATCGATGATGCACGCAGAGCAATTTCAATCGTTGAAACAATCGCAAACGACCCCGAAGTAGGCGCAATCTACAAGGGTGTTGTTACCCGCCTTATGAGCTTCGGCGCATTCGTTGAAATCGCACCGGGCAAGGAAGGTATGGTTCACATCAGCCAGCTCGACGTTAAGAGAACAGAAAAGGTTGAAGATGCTGTTAACGTTGGCGACGAGGTTATCGTTAAGGTTCTTCCCAAGGATGACCAGGGCAGACTCAACTTCTCACGCCGCGAGGCACTTATTGAGGTTGAGGGTCTTGTTCCCGAAAACACAGTATCCGATGCTCCAAGAAAGCCCAGAAGAGATTTCAAGGGTGACAGAGGCGGCAGAGCTCCCAGAAGAAATAACGACTGATAAAAAAACACCGTGGAATTCAATCCGAATTCCACGGTGTTTTTTGTTTATTTTTGAGATTAACCCTTGACTACTCCGCCCTTCATCTTAATAAGCTCACGGTAGCTGATAAGCTCGATGCCGTGCTCTTTAAGATACTGATGGGTGTAGGGGTCTTTCATAAGCTGATATTCCCAAACTCTGTCCTGCCATCTGCCTGTGATACTCTTGAGTTCATCGCTTTCAACGGAGGGGTGGATGAATGTTTCGGTAACTCCGTCGGGAAGATTTGTCCAGATTTTGAGGATTGTGTCTCTGTATGTTTCATAGCTCTTGCGCATATCGTCATTCCAATCGGGGAAAAGAAGGAAATCGGGAATAACAACGTTGTATTTCTTGCCCCAGTGCTTTGCAAGATATGTGATTGCCGCATAAAGGAAATAGGGTGTGCCGTTGGGGCAGATTCTCTTGTCGTGAGCGGTGTAAAGACGGTAAGCATAGCCGTATTCGCCGCAGACACGAAGAGTCATCTTTGCAAGACCGAGACGGCCTGTGTAGTGACCGTAGAGTGAACCCATATGGTTATCTGTATGTGAGGGCTTCATTCCCCAGCTGTGAGCAAGGTCAATCTGTGCGCGGATTTCAGCCTCGAGGTCTTCGTAAGAAGCGTTCTTCTCAACCTGGTCGCTTTCGTGCCACATAAAGCCTTCTTCGTCGATGAGAGTCTTGCCGTTTGTGAGAGGCTTCCAGCGGTATTTGCCCCATTCGCTTGTCATTGTAAGATGAATGCCGATTGCGTGCTCGGGGTGTGCGTTTGAAAATTCAACAGCTTCCTTTGCTGTGGGGCAGGGCATCATAATAGTTGCGGATTTAAGAAAACCGCCTTCAAAAAGCTCTGCAACCGCTTCGTTTGCAGCGTGACACATTCCGTAGTCATCAGCATTGACGATAAGATATTTAGCCATAAAAACATATCCTTTCATTGTTTGGTGGACCTGATGGGAGTCGAACCCACGACTTCTACAATGCGAATGTAGCACTCTCCCAACTGAGCTACAGGCCCATATTTAACTGAATTATAATCCTTTTACATTCCTTTGTCAACAAATTATTGCGTACGGGGATTTTATGTGATATTATTCAATCGGTGATAGTATGAACTCGGAAGATAAAATTCTTGTTGCAAAAATTGAAGATAAAATGCGTCAGTGCAGCGACAATTCCATGATAACAAACAGCGCTTTTCTCGATATGCACGAAAGAAGTGTTGCTTCTTCGCTCAGATGTAATTTCAGCGGGGTGAAAACCGTGTTTTACGGAGGGTTTACCGATGCGGAAAGAACTGTTGCCGTTATGCTTCCCGACTACGTTGAGGCGGATGACACTGAGTCACTCTGCGCTTATTTTGAAGAATGTCCCGAAAACGATCCGCTTGCAGTCATAGAGATTGAAAAAGACAGATTTTCTCCCGCACTCAGTCACAGAGACTATCTCGGTGCGCTGATGGGTCTTGGAATAAAGCGTGAGATGACGGGAGATATCATTGTGACACAGACGGGCTGCAGGATTGCCGTGCTTGAGCAGATGGCGGATTTCATTGCAGAAAATCTCGTAAAGGCGGGCAGGGGAACACTCAAAACAAAGGTTGTGCCGCCTCATACGGTGAGGGACGGAAGCAATGCTCAGGGTGTGCCCGACAGCTTCACGGTTTCCTCGATGAGGCTTGACAGTGTTGTGAAAAACGCATTCCGAGTGTCGCGTACGGATGCTTGCGCGGCGATTGAAAGCGGAGTTGTTTTCGTCAATGATATCGAATGCACCAAGGCTGACAAGAAGATTCAACAGGGAGATAAAATTGTTTTCCGCCGCAAAGGCAGAATCATCGTTGAAGACTGTTCATCCGTTTCAAAAAAAGGAAGAGTAATAGTAGGAATCAGGAAGTTTATATAAAAAGCAAGAAGAAGGTGCCGAGGCACCTTCTTCTGCATGGGGTTGAATTGAGGAGGGGTATTGCGTACTCAAAATGAGCAGTACCTTACGGGTTGCGGCTCCCGCTTGGTACAATTGAATGATAACCCGAATATATTAAGCGGGTATGAATTCAATTTTAACGTTTGTGGGATATTTTATGAATGCGGGTTAACAACCCGTATTTTTTATTTTATTGCCGCAATGTATTCGTCTTTTTTCTCTTCTTTTACAATGCCTTTAAGAAGATTCAGATTAAGAATTATCTTTGCCTTTGAAAAGTCAGCAGTCATAAAATCGCCTGCAACAATATTGACTTTTTCAAGCATATCGGGGTCGTCCGCAACCTGTTTCATCATTGACGGAAAAAGAGGCTTACTGTTCTTTTCAAGCTTGTCGGGGCAGGTCATTCCGACATCTGTGCCGGGGTTTGGGGTCTGCTGAGTCTGGAACCAGAAAAAGCCTTCGCTTTCAAGATTTTTGAGATATTTGAGGTCTTCTTCAACAAACTTTTCGGGACTCAGACCGAAAACATCGGGGTTCCAGGGTCCGAGAAGCGGACAGTTTACGCTGTATTCATATTCCTTCTTTTCGTTGATGATAATGTATCTTTTGCCCGACTTTCTCAGGTCTCCGAGAGTGATATTGCGGATGTCGTCATAATCAGTGAGCGCATACTTTTCGGGGTCAAGATATCTGCTGATGAGTTTGTCGGTTTCCTCTGCGTTTCCGCTGTAGCTGAGCTTTATCGGACCTACCTTTTGATTCATATAGGTCTGCACCGAAATAATAAGAAATTCTTCAGAAGTATCAAGGATTTTTTTGATTTCTGCAAAAGCTTCGTCTGCGGGTCTGCCCTTGAGAATTCCGTGTGCGATGCGCACACCGTTTTTGTCAGCACGCAGTCTGATGTCAAAGAATCTTACGCCGTACTGAAACTGCTCATAAAGTGTTCCGTCCTGACAGCGGGCAAATCTGAACATCTTCATTGTGCCCGTGTTGTGAGAGCCGGGCATTGCGATTTTTGTGATTTTTGCATCGTCTTTGATGTATGTCATCCAGTTTTCAAAAAACATAGTTACACCACCTGAAAAATATAGAATTTAAGATAATCCGTTTCGGGAACGTTCCAGAGAATCGGATGGTCGCAGGATTGCTGGCGCATCTCAATCTGCTTGAGCTGAACACCCGCATCAGCCGCCGCATCGTGAAGCATTTTCACGAAAAGTTCGTTGCGCATAAAGTGTGAGCACGAGCAGGTTGCGAGGTATCCGCCGCGGGGGAGAAGCTTCATTGCTCTGTAGTTTATTTCTTTGTATCCTCTTTCTGCGCTTTTTACCGTTTTTCTGCTTTTGGTGAATGCGGGAGGGTCGAGAATGATGAAATCATAAGGTTTTCCGCCCTTTGCTTCAAGATCGGGAAGCAGGTCAAAAACATCTGCCGCAAGGAAATCCATTCTGCCGTCAAGACCGTTTCTGACGGCGTTTTCTCTTGCCATTTCAACCGCTGTTTTTGAAACGTCAACCGCGGTTACGTGCTCTGCTCCGCCCGTTGCGGCATTGAGCGCAAATGAGCCTGTGTGTGTAAAGCAGTCAAGCACTTTTTTGCCCTTGGCAATCTTTGCAACTGCTTTGCGGTTGTATTTCTGGTCAAGGAAAAAGCCTGTTTTTTGTCCGTTTTCGAAATCAACAAAATAACTGACCGAGTTTTCGGTAATTTCCGTTACGGTTTCTTCGGGATGAGGGATTTTCTCATACCAGCCTTTGTATTCTTCAAGACCTTCGAGTGCACGGATTGCAACGTCGTTTCTTTCGTAAACACCGTCGATTTTTTCGCCCATATCACGCAGAATTTTAACGATTGCGGGATAGATGATATCCTTTATTTTGTCCATTCCGAACGAAAGCACCTGGGAGACGAGAATGTTTGAAAATCTGTCTATTGTCAGACCCGGCAAGCCGTCCGCTTCTCCGAAAACGAGGCGGCAACAGCCGAAATCGTCGCCCATAACGGTTTTTCTGTATTCGACCGCATATTTCAGGCGTCTTTCCCAGAAAGATTCACCGAAGCTTTCGTTGGCATTTGACGAAAGGATACGCACACGGATTTTGCTGTTGAGGCTGAGAAAACCCGTTCCGAGATATGAGCCTTTTTGCGACAAAACATCAACGAGGCAACCGTTTTCGGTTTCTCCGATTGCCTGCGTTATTTCGGCATCGTACACCCACGGATGACCGTCTTTTATTGAGTTTTCAGCTTTTTTTGTTACTGTTAAAACAGGAAAATTTCTTTTGGATTTCATACGTTTACTCCTGTGAATTTTATGCAAATAATTATACCATAATATGCCTCTTGTTGTCAACGGACGCGGAATGTTAGCGCAGGCTAACTGCATAATTATACAAAATACATAAAATTTTCTTCAAAAAAAACTTAAAATCGATAAAAAACATCGTTAAAGAAAGTAGATTTTTTTATTTTTATATGGTATAATTCTTTAGAATGCAGACATAGGGCGATTTGTCGGTGTTCGTAAAAACAGTTTATAATTTTTAAGCAATTATAAAAAATCTTTTTGGAGGAATGGCTTAATGATTAAAAAAATCAGCAAAACACCCTTCGCAGGCACTCCCGAGCAGGAAGCACAGCTTAATGCGGTTATTGCAGAGTGTAAGGGCGACAAGAGTATGCTTATGCATGTAATGCAGAAGGCACAGGAAATCTACGGTTATCTTCCCATCGAGGTTCAGAAGATGATTGCTGACGGTATGGAAGTGCCCCTTGAAAAAGTTTACGGCGTTTCAACCTTCTATGCTCAGTTCTCACTTTCACCCAAGGGCAAGTACAACATTTCGGTATGTATGGGTACAGCTTGCTACGTTAAGGGTTCACAGGAGCTTCTTGACAAGCTCAGCGAGCTTCTCGGTATCGCACCCGGCGAATGCACAGACGACGTTAAGTTCTCACTTGAGGCTTGCCGCTGCATCGGTGCTTGCGGTCTTGCACCTGTTTTCACCGTTAACGATGACGTTTACGGCAGAATCACTGCAGACGATGTTGCAGACATTCTTGCAAAGTACAACTAATAACAAATAACTCGGTATATTCTTATTGAATGAGGTTATCGGTATGACAATTAGCGCTATTAAGGAATTGCTTGAAGCTCAGGTGCTTTGCGGAGAAGAGCATCTTGAAAAGGATGTTCATTCGGCATGCGGCAGCGATATGATGAGCGACGTGCTTGCATATGTCAAGAATCAGGCTGTGCTTCTTACAGGTCTTGTCAACGCACAGGTTATCCGCACCGCAGAAATGATGGATATGATATGCATCGTTTTTGTAAGGTCAAAGCAGCCCTCGGATGAAATGATTGAGCTTGCAAGGGAAAGCGGCATTGCAGTTCTTACAACGCCCAAGCGTATGTATGAGGCGTGCGGCATTCTCTATTCAAGCGGACTGAGGGGGAATGGTGAATAATGTCTGAACCCCTGGTTTTCCGCTTCGATGTTGACGGTGACAATTTCACCTCGGCGGGTCAGGCTTCCGTTCAGGTCAAGAAAAACCTTCGCCAGCTCGGAATTGACCCCGAAACAATCCGCAGAGTTTCAATCGCAATGTATGAAGGCGAAATCAACATGGTTATTCATGCAGGCGGCGGAGAGGCAAAAGTCGTTGTCAGCGACACAGGCGTTGAAATCATACTTTCGGATAAAGGTCCCGGTATTGCTAATATCGAGCAGGCTATGCAGGAGGGCTTCTCAACGGCGCCCGACAACATCCGTTCGCTCGGCTTCGGTGCAGGCATGGGACTTCCGAATATGAAACGGTACACCGACTATATGAATATTGATTCTGTTGTCGGTGAAGGAACAACCATCACTATGAGGGTTGATTACTGATAAGGAAATACTTACTATGAACACTTATCTTCATTCGGTTGCGCTTGATGCGGATAAGTGCACGGGTTGCACAACCTGCATGAAGCATTGCCCGACAGAGGCAATAAGAGTGCGTAACGGATGCGCCGAAATCGATTCGGAGCGCTGTATAGATTGCGGCGAATGCATCAGGCACTGCACCCATAATGCCAAGAAAAGCATTTGCAAGTCGTTTGACGAATTGCAAAAATACAAATACAAAATCGCACTTCCCGCCCCCTCGCTGTTTGCGCAGTTTGATAATCTTGACGATATCGACTATGTGCTTCAGGGACTTCTTGATATCGGCTTTGACGATGTTTTCGAGGTTTCAAAGGCGGCGGAAATAGTGTCGGCTTACACAAGAATATATCTTCAGACAGAGGGAATCAAAAAGCCTGTAATCAGCACGGCTTGTCCCGTTGTCACAAGACTTATTCTTCTGCGTTTTCCGTTTCTTAAAGACAATCTTATGCCTCTTCTTCCGCCCATGGAGGTTGCGGCGGCGATTGCAAGAAAGGAAACGCTCAAGGCTCATCCTGAGCTTAAAAGCGAGGATATCGGCATCTGCTTCATATCCCCGTGCCCCGCAAAGGTCAGCTATGTCAGAAACGGCTTCGGCGAATATAAGAGTGAGGTTGATATCGTTGTTTCAATGAGCGAAATCTACTTCCTTCTCATAAACGTTATGAAGAGAGACAAAAAGCCTAACTTCACAACGCAGGCGGGCAGAATCGGACTCAGCTGGGCGATATGCGGCGGTGAGGGATCGGCACTCATGACCGATAAAATTCTTGCGGCGGACGGAATAAACAATGTTATCTCGGTGCTCGACCAGATTGAGGACGGCAACATTCCTCAGATTGATTTTGTTGAGCTCAATGCCTGCCCCGGCGGCTGTGTCGGCGGCGTGCTGACAATCGAGAACCCCTACATTGCCAAAAACCGTCTGCACACACTCAGAAGATATATGCCTGTGGCTCTCAATATGAAGTCAGAGGAAAACTATATCCCCACCGAAAGATTTATTTCGGATTTGCCGAAATATAATCCACTCAACAGATTAAGCGATAACATAGGTGAGTCGATGAGACTGATGTCACGCATTCAGGAATTGCGAAAGCACCTTCCGGGCATTGACTGCGGCTCGTGCGGCGCCCCGACCTGCAGAGCTTTTGCAGAGGATATCGTAAGAGGCAATGCGGACGAGAGCGACTGTGTTATCCGATACAAGGAGCTTATCCAAAAATACATCCGTGAGAATGACGGAGGTGAAAGCAATGACTGTTAATGAGCTTTCAACAAAGGAAGGTTTCAGCGTTATCGCAATGCCTGATAGTGAAAGAGAAATCAAGGGTGCCTACATCGGTGATTTGCTCAGCTGGGTAATGGGCAGAGCAAAGGCTGACGATGCGTGGATAACGATAATGTCCAACATAAACATAGTTGCTGTTGCTTCCCTTGCCGATACGGCTTGCATAATTCTCGCAGAGGGTGTGAAGCTCGAAAAAAGTGTTGAAGAAACCGCCTTGTCAAAGGGCGTCAACATTCTTTCGTTTGATAAGCCCGCATATGAGGCTGCCGTGCTTCTCGGTAATCTGATATGAGAAAGTATTATTACGATCTGCACATTCATTCCTGCCTGTCACCGTGCGGTGACGACGATATGACTCCGAATAACATTGCGGGTATGGGCGTTGTTGCAAAGCTTGACATAATGGCTTTGACAGACCACAACACCTGCCGCAATTGCCCTGCTTTTTATAAGACGGCGCAGGCAAACGGAATTGTGCCCGTTGCGGGAATGGAGCTGACAACCGCCGAAGATATCCATCTGGTTTGTCTGTTTGAAAAGCTTGACGATGCAATGAGGTTTGATGAAGCGATACAAAATCGCAGAATGCTGATAAAAAACCGTGTTGACATTTTCGGTGAGCAGAAAATTCTTGATGAAAACGATGAGGTTATCGGAATTGAAGAATATCTGCTTTCAAACGCAACAGACATAACTGTTGATGAGGCACCCGCTCTGGTTAACGGATACGGCGGAATATGTTATCCTGCCCACATTGACCGTGAGGCAAACGGAATCATCGCAACTCTCGGTGTTTTTCCCGAGACACCGTATTTTCCCTGTGCAGAGCTTCACGACGGCGACAAAAAAGCCGAGTATGAAGCAAAATTTCCGATTATATCGGAAAAACCCGTTGTGGTATCGTCGGATGCTCACTATTTGTGGGATATCAGCGGAAGGCTCAACTGCTTTGAGCTTGATTGTGACGGTGACGATGCGCAGGAAATACGAAAATTGCTTTTTGAAAGGCTGAGAGGCAAATGAAGGAATTATCACTGAATATTCTTGATATCTCGCAGAATTCCGTTAAGGCAGGAGCAAAAAATATTGAAATTATCCTTGACGAAACCGCAGAAAAGCTGAGCGTCACGATAAAAGACGACGGCTGCGGAATGAGCAAGGAAATGGTTGAAAACGTGATGAATCCTTTTTGCACAACGAGAACAACAAGAAAGGTCGGTCTCGGTGTGCCTCTGCTCAAGCTTGCTGCTGAGCAGACGGGCGGCTCGGTTTCGATTGAGTCCGTGAGCGAAAAGGACGACCCCGAAAATAAGGGGACAACCGTCAGGGCGGAATTTTTCAAGAATCATCTTGATTTCACTCCGCTGGGCGATATCGTTTCAACCGTGACGGTGATGATTCAGGGAGCGCCCGACATTGAGTGGCTCTTTGTTCACAACACCGAAAAGGGCAGCGTTGAGCTTGATACAAGGCAGCTGCGAGAGATTCTCGGCGATGTACCGCTTGATAATCTTGAGGTTATAAAATGGATCGGAGAATATCTTCAGGAAGGGTATGCTTCGGTATCATAATATAAAATGTTTATTATTATAAGAGAGGATAGATGTTATGAAATCATTGGCTGAACTTGCTGCAATCAGAGAGAAGATGAAGGACAAGGTTATTCTTCGTGAAGGCAGCGGCGACATCAGAGTTGTTGTCGGCATGGCAACCTGCGGCATCGCAGCAGGTGCAAGACCCGTTCTCAACGCATTTGTTGAGGAAATCAGCAAAAACGGACTTTCGGATAAGGTTACCGTTACACAGACAGGCTGCATCGGCGTTTGTCAGTATGAGCCCGTTGTTGAAATCTTTGAGGCAGACAAAGAGAAGGTTACCTACATCAAGATGACCCCCGAAAAGGCTGCAGAGGTTGTTGAAAAGCATCTCAAGGGCGGCAAGGTTATCTCCGAATACACAATCACCAACGCTATCTCATAATGGAGGTTAAAGAAATATGATTCGTTCCCATGTATTGATTTGCGGCGGTACCGGCTGTACTTCATCGGGCAGTAAGGTACTTATTTCAACTTTTGAAAGCGAACTCGAAAAACAGGGTCTTGCTGAAGAAGTGAAGGTTGTTCAGACAGGCTGCTTCGGTCTTTGTGCTCTCGGCCCTGTTGTTATCATTTACCCTGAAGGAACTTTCTACAGCCGCGTTGCAGAAAGCGACGTTGCAGAAATCGTTTCCGAGCATCTTCTCAAGGGCCGTATCGTTGACAGACTTGTTTACAAGGATGCAGACGAAAGTGTTATTGAAGAAGCAGGAAAAACAGTTTCACTCAATGACACAAACTTCTATAAGACACAGAAGAGAGTTGCTCTTCGTAACTGCGGTCTTATCGACCCCGAAAGCATTGATGAATACATTGCTATGGACGGTTATGCCGCGCTCGGCAAGGTTCTCACAGAAATGAAGCCTGAAGAAGTTATTCAGGTTGTTAAGGATTCGGGTCTTCGCGGCAGAGGCGGCGGCGGCTTCCCCACAGGTCTCAAGTGGAGCTTCACAGCAGCAAATGCAGCAGACCAGAAGTATGTTGTTTGTAATGCTGACGAAGGCGACCCCGGTGCATTCATGGACCGTTCGGTTCTTGAAGGTGACCCCCATTGCCTTATTGAGTCTATGATTATCTGCGGTTACGCAACAGGCGCAACCGAGGGTTATGTTTACGTTCGTGCTGAGTATCCCATCGCTGTTGCACGTCTTCAGAAGGCTATTGACCAGGCAAGAGAATACGGCATCCTCGGCAAGAATATCTTTGATTCAGGTTTTGACTTTGACCTCTTCATCCGTCTCGGTGCAGGTGCATTCGTTTGCGGTGAAGAAACAGCTCTTATGACCTCAATCGAAGGCAACAGAGGTGAACCCAGACCCCGTCCTCCCTATCCCGCAGTTAAGGGTCTCTTCGGCAAGCCTACAACAGAAAACAACGTTGAAACCTTTGCTAACATTCCCCAGATCATCCTCAAGGGTGCAGAATGGTTTGCATCAATGGGTACTGAAAAGTCAAAGGGTACAAAGGTATTCGCACTCGGCGGTAAGATTGAAAACACCGGTCTTGTTGAAATTCCTATGGGTACAACTCTCCGCGAAGTTATTTATGACATCGGCGGCGGCATTCCCAACGGCAAGAAGTTCAAGGCTGCTCAGACAGGCGGACCTTCAGGCGGATGTATCCCCGCAAGCCTTATCGACACCGCTATCGACTACGATAACCTCACAGCTATCGGCTGTATGATGGGTTCAGGCGGTCTCATCGTTATGGACGAAGACAACTGTATGGTTGACATTGCAAAGTTCTTCCTTGATTTCACAGTTGATGAGTCCTGCGGTAAGTGTGCACCCTGCCGTATCGGTACAAAGAGAATGATGGAAATTCTTGAAAAGATTACCGACGGTAACGGAACTCTTGAAGATATTGATAAGCTTGAAGAGCTTGCATACTACATCAAAGAAAACTCACTCTGCGGTCTCGGTCAGACTGCTCCCAACCCCGTTCTTGCAACACTTAAGTTCTTCCGTGAGGAATACATTGCTCACGTTGTTGATAAGAAGTGCCCTGCAGGCGTCTGCAAGAAGCTTCTTAACTACTCAATCGTTGCCGATAAGTGTAAGGGCTGTACTCTTTGCGCAAGAAAGTGCCCCGTAAATGCAATCAGCGGTACCGTAAAGAACCCCCATGTTATCGACACAACAAAGTGTATCAAGTGCGGCGCTTGCATGGATTCATGTAAGTTCGGTGCAATCATCAAAGGCTAATAGAGGAGGCATAATATAATGGATATGGTTAACATTAAAATAAATAATATGCCCCTGAGTGTTCCCAAGGGCATCACAATTCTTGAAGCAGCAAGATATGCGGGCATCGAAATCCCCACTCTCTGCTACCTTAAGGAAATGAACGAAATCGGCGCTTGCCGTATGTGTATGGTAGAAGTTAAGGGTGCACGTTCACTCGTTGCAGCCTGCGTATTCCCCGTAAACGAGGGCATGGAAATCTTCACAAACACAGAGAAGGTAAGAAACAGCCGAAAGACAAACCTTGAGCTTGTTCTTTCAACTCACAGAAAAGAATGCCTTTCCTGCGTACGCAGCGGCGACTGCGAGCTTCAGAAGCTTTGCAAGGAATACGGCGTTGAAGACGAAAAGAAGTATGAAGGCGTATATCCCGAATTCCAGTATGACGATTCGGCAGCTCATATGATAAGAGATAACAGCAAGTGTATCCTTTGCCGCCGCTGTGTTGCAGCTTGCGACAATCAGGCTATCAGCGTTATCGGTGCAAGCGCAAGAGGCTTCGACACTCATATCGGCTCACCCTTCGAGCTTCCCCTTAATGATTTCTCATGCGTATCCTGCGGTCAGTGTATCGTACATTGCCGCGTTGGTGCACTTTATGAGAAGGATGATACAGCAAAGGTATTTGCAGCAATCAACGACCCCGAGAACTTTGTTGTTGTAAACACAGCTCCCTCAATCAGAGTTACACTCGGCGAATGCTTCGGCAATGCTATCGGCACAAACGTAACAGGCAAGATGGTTGCAGCACTCCGCCGTCTCGGATTTGACAAGGTATTTGATACCGATTTCTCCGCTGACCTTACAATTCTTGAAGAAGCACACGAGCTTCTTGACAGAATCAAGAACGGCGGCGCACTTCCCCTCATCACTTCCTGCTCACCCGGTTGGGTTAAGTTCTGCGAGCACTACTATCCTGAACAGCTTGACCATCTTTCAAGCTGTAAGTCACCCCAGCAGATGTTCGGTGCAGTAACAAAGACATGGTATGCAGAGAAGATGGGCATTGATCCCGCAAAGATTGTTGTTGTAAGCATTATGCCCTGTACTGCAAAGAAATTTGAGTGCGGCAGAGAAGACCAGTCAGCAAGCGGCTATGCAGATGTTGACTATGCTCTCACAACACGTGAGCTTGCAAGAATGATTGATACAGCAGGTATCTCATTCAACCTTCTTCCTGATGAAGATTTCGATAATCCTCTCGGCGAAGGCACAGGCGCAGGCGTAATCTTCGGCGCAACAGGCGGCGTTATGGAAGCTGCTCTCAGAACAGCTGTTGAAACTCTTACAGGAGAAGAACTCAAGAAGCTTGAATTCACAGAGGTAAGAGGCACAGAGGGTCTCAAGGAAGCATCATATAATGTTGCAGGTATGGAAGTTAAGGTTTGCGCAGCAAGCGGCCTCAAGAATGCAAAGACTGTTATGGAAGCAATCAAGAACGGCACAGCAGATTATCACTTCGTTGAGATTATGGCTTGCCCCGGCGGTTGCGTAAACGGCGGCGGTCAGCCCGTTCAGCCCGCAAGTGTTCACAACTTTGTTGACCTCAAGGGTATCAGAGGTAAGGCACTTTATGCAGCAGACGAAAACCTTCCCGTAAGAAAGTCACACGAGAGCGAAGCTGTAAAGACCGTTTATAAGGAGTATTTCGGTGAACCCGGCAGCCACAAGGCACACGAGGTTCTTCATACAACTTATGTAAAGCGTTCAAAGTACAGCAAGTAATTTAAAAATGATTTAAATTGCCGCCTTACTGATTGCAGTAAGGCGGTGTTTTTATAACCTGATTTGCAAATTTAATAAAACTGTGGTAAAATACAGTTATCAAAAATTCGGAGTGTTTTATGACAGGAATAATTATTATTGATAAACCGAAGGATATGACTTCATTCGGGGCAGTTGCAAGGGTGAGGCGAATCTGCGGCGAGAAAAAGTGCGGTCATACGGGAACACTTGACCCGATGGCAACGGGTGTGATGACCGTTATGCTTGGCGGCGCAACAAGATTCTGCGAATTGCTCCCGAGCCACGATAAGGCATACATTGCTTCTTTCAAACTCGGAATGAGAACGGATACGCTTGATATAACGGGAAAGGTCATTGAAACGAATGCAGTGGAATCAACCGCAGAGCAGGTGAGGGAGACACTCAAAGACTTTGTCGGTGATATCAGCCAGCTTCCTCCGATGTATTCCGCAGTTTCCGTTAACGGACAGAGACTCTACGACCTTGCAAGGCAGGGGATAGAGGTTGAGCGCAAAAGCCGTGATGTAACCGTGTTTTCCATTGATTTGCTTGAAGAAAATGAGGCTTTGGGTGAATATAAAATTGCGGTTGAATGTTCGTCGGGCACATATATACGCACTCTTATCGATGATTTGGGCACAAAGCTCGGATGCGGTGCGGTGATGACTGACCTGCGACGCACAAAAGCAAACGGTTTCAGCCTTGATGATGCAATAACAATAGAAGAATTGCAGTCGCTCGCGGAAAAAGGAGAGCTTTTAAAGGCGGTTGTTCCGGTTGATAAGGCACTTGAAGAATATCCGCCGATAACGGTAACTCAGCCGCAGGCAAAGAGGTTTTCTAACGGCGGAGAACTTGATTTGCAGAGGCTGAAACGCCCTAAAATGCTCGGAATTTACAGAATTTATGACCCTGACGGAAAATTTATGGGTCTTGGTGAAATCGGACAGTCTGACAGTCTGACAATCAAAAGAGTTTATGTTGAACAGTAAAAAAAGCACCGACTTCGTGTCGGTGCTTTGAGCTTTTATGATGTAAAATTATTCTTCAACGGGTGCTTCGGGATTTTCGATTTTACCCGTAACGTTCTTGATGTTTGCGCGTGCAGTCTGGATTTCCGTAAGGCTTGTTGAAACTGCTGCTTCTGCGGTCTTCATAATATCCTCGATGAAATCGCTTGCGGCAATTCTGATTTCCGATGACCACTTGTTTGCGTTGTCGATTGCTGCCTCTGAACGTGCCTTTGCATCTGCAAGTGCTCTTTCAGCCTGCTCTGTTGCGGCGCTTACGATGTTTTCAGCCTGTGCGTTTGCACCTGCGATTGTTGAAGCAGCATCATCCTGCGCAGTCTTGATGATTGACTCTGCAGTTGCTTTTGCCTGAATAACAACCTCGCTGCTGTCAACCATAGCTGCAGCTTCAAGCTGAGCATTTGCTCTGATGATTTTTGCGTCTTCGTTAGCTGTGTTAACAATCTGTTTTGCCTGTGCATCTGCTTCGGCAAGCTTGTTCTTTGAATAATCCTCTGTTTTGAGAACGAGGGTTCTTACCTTATCTTCTGCTGTTGCAGTAAGTGCTCTTGACTTTTCCTGTGCGCTTGTGACAACACTTACAGCCTCATTCTTTGCCTTGACGAGAATGTTGTTTCTGTCAGCAATGATTGCTCTTGCCTGAGTAAGCTCAGCGGGCATATTGAGTCTGATGTTTTCGATTGCGGTCTTGAGTGCTTTCGCATCAATGCCGATTTTATTGCTCAGGGGAACCTTTGAGCCTGCTTCAAGTATATTGTCTATTTCGTCAAGCCAGGTTTCGATGTTTGTGCTCATATTTATCTGTTCCTTTCCTTAATTCGTTTAATTATGTCCTCGCATACGGGTTCGGGTACGAATTCGTGAATGTCTCCGCCGAATTCGCAAACCTGCTTTACAACACTTGAGGATAAATACATATTCTCTGCATTTGCGGTAACAAATACTGTTTCAAGCTCGGGATTGAGCTTTTTGTTGGTCAGAGCCTGCTGGAATTCATATTCAAAGTCCGAAACAGCACGCAGACCCTTTACAACCGCACACGCGCCCTTTTCTTTTGCGTATTCGGCAAGCAGACCGCTATGGGTTTCAATTTCAACATTGTCAACGCCCGTAAGACTGCGTCTGAGCAAATTTACTCTTTCTTCCGCAGTGAAATAGCTTGCGGGTTTGTGAAAATTTGTCATAACTGCAACGATAACCTTGTCAAACATTTTTGCCGCTCTGCGGATAATGTCGATATGTCCGATGGTTACGGGGTCAAAACTGCCGGAACAAATGGCGATTTTCATTATTATCAGCCCTTCCGATAAACGGTAACTGCCGTTTTGCTGTATTTATAGGTTTTCTGTTTTTTGAGACCGCCCTGAACATCGGGAAGCTCATCTGCAAACGGATGCTCGCAGACAACGAGACCGCCTTCCGCGATATGAGACTCAACCTTTGCAAGAGCCTTTTCAAGAAGACCCGTTGAAAACGGAGGGTCGAGAAATGCGATGTCGAAAATTCTGTCTGTCATACTCAGAAATGCAAGTGAATCGGTCTGAGCAACGGTTGCTTTATAATCAAGCTTTGTTTTTGCAAGATTTTCTTTGACTATGCGTACAGCATTTTTGTCTGCATCAACAAAAACTGCGCTTTCCGCACCTCTGCTGAGTGCTTCAATGCCGAGCTGACCCGAGCCTGCAAACAAATCAAGAATTCTTCTGCCTTCAATTTCAAACTGAATGATGCTGAAAACAGCTTCCTTAACCTTGTCTGTTGTGGGTCTTACATTGTCGCCCTCAAGCGTTCTGAGTGACATACCTCTTGCGCTGCCTGTGATAACTCTCATAGAATTCCTCCATAGGGATACTACCCTATAATCAATTTATTATCGCACTAATCAAGCTGAATTGTCAAGATGAAATGTTAATAAAACCATAAAAACAGGAAAATTTAATCAACACTATCTGTATTTTTGCCGTGGAAAGCCTCGAAAACCGATTTTGCGGCATTTTTGCTGATTCCTTTTACTGCGGCAAGCTCTTCTTCGGTTGCAAGAGAAATTGCCTTGACGGTTTTGAAATGTTTCATAAGAGCCTTCGCTCTGTTCTCGCCTATACCGTCAATCGAAAGGAGTGTTGACGAAAGAGAGGCTTTCTTTGAACGGTTTCTGTGATATTCAACCGAAAAACGGTGAACCTCTTCCTGGATTGTTGAAACAAGTGTGAATGCGGCTCTTTTTGACGTGAGGGAAAGCTCATCGCCTGTTGTTGCAATCGCCCTTGTTCTGTGGTGTGAGTCCTTGACCATGCCGAAAAGGGGAATATCAAGATTGTATTTTTCAAGTATCGGTTTCACGGCGCTCACCTGACCTTTGCCACCGTCGAGTAAAATCAGGTCGGGAAGTCTTCCGAAGCCTTCGCTGCTTTCTTTTTCTTCAAAATAGCGAAGAATTCTGCGTTCGATTACCTCTGCCATTGATGCGTAGTCATCCTGACCCGAAAAGCCCTTGATTGCGAAATGACGGTAGGATTTTTTGTAAGGCAGACCGCCTTTGAAAACAACCATACCCGCAACATTATTGCTTCCCGCAGTGTGGGAAATATCATATGACTCAATGAATTCGGGCGGTGATTTGAGACCGAGAAGAGTGCCGAGTTCATCAAGTGCGGCAGTTGCTTTCCCTGTCTTTCCGAGATAGAGAGCAAGCTTCTGCGCGGCGTTTGAACGGCACATTTCAAGAAGTGAATGCTGTTCGCCTCTCTGCGGTGTGACAATATTCACCTTGCGGTGCGCAAGGGATGAAAGCCATTCCGAAAGAAGCTCGGAATTAGCTATGTCTCCGTCAACCGCAACGCGGCGGGGCACGAAATCTCTCATTGAGTAATAACTGCGTATCAGCTCATATCTCGCCTCAGGCATATCTTCAGGCATATCGATTATAAAATGTTCGCTGTCGTAAAGCCGTGCATCCTTGAAACGAAGTACGGAAAGACAAGCTTTGGGCGAAGCGCATACAATTGCAAAAACATCCTGCTCCTCAACAGATGAAGCAACAACCTTCTGTTTTTCTGTGATTTTTTTTATGGCATTTATTTTGTCTCTGAGTTTCGCGGCTTTTTCAAATTCAAGGTTTTCCGCCGCCTGAGTCATTTTCTCTGTGAGTGAATCAATTGTTTTGCCCGAGCCGTTGACGATGAAATCAAGTGCCTGCTCAACAGCCTCGTTGTGTGCGCTCTCGGTTGTTTTGCCCGCACAGGGGGCGGAACATTGTCCGATATAAAAATTCAGACAAGGTCTGCCTTTTTTGTAGTCTCTCGGAAAAATCTTTGAGCATTGCGGAATTTTGAAAATCTTTTTCGCTTCATCAACTGCATTTGAAATGCCGTATGAATTGGTGTAAGGACCGATATATTCCGCACCGTCATCAAATCTCTGCTTGACGGAAGAAAAATTCTTCCAGTCGTTTTTTGTGACCTTGATATAATGATATCCTTTGTCATCCTTTAGCAGAATATTATATTTGGGCGAATGCTGTTTTATGAGAGAGCATTCGAGAATGAGTGCCTCAAATTCGCTGTCACACATAATATAATCGAAATCGTCAACGTTTTCGACCATTTTGCGTACCTTTGCGGTGTGGTTATTCTGTGAGCCGAAATATGAGCTGACTCTGTTTTTAAGCGCTTTCGCTTTGCCTACATATATTATTTCATTTTTGCTGTTTTTCATAAGGTAAACCCCGGGAGTCAGGGGAAGACTCATCGATTTTTTTCGCAAAACGGGCAGTTTTTCATTCATACGGCTCACCTCGGTTCTTTAAAACTGTATTTATTATAACTTTTTTATTTTATTTTCGCAATAGAATATAAGAATTTTTCACAAACCCTTGACAATCGCATAATCATTTGTTAAAATAAATAGCCGCTGCAGAAAATGCGGCAGGATAAAATGAAATTTTTTCCTTGCCACGGATGCACCGTGGCCAAAGACCAGAAGGAGGTGCTTTAAGAATGTCAGCAAACATCAGCTACGAGACAATGATAGTTTTTTCAGTTGCTAACGGCGAAGAAGCTGCTCAGTCTCTCGTTGAGAAATTCAAGGCTATGATTGAAGCTAACGGCACTCTTGAGAGCGTTGATGAGTGGGGTAAGCGCAGACTTGCTTATGCTATCGACGACGAAACAGAGGGTTACTACGTTCTCTTCAACTATCAGGCTGCTCCCGAATTTCCCGCAGAGCTTGACCGTGTTGTAAAGATTACAGACGGTGTACTTCGCTCACTCATTGTCAAAAAGAACTAAGGAGGTCGCATAATGGTTAATTGCGCCGTAATTATGGGCAGACTCGTTGCAGACCCCGAGCTTCGCACAACATCAAACGGAATTTCCGTAACATCTTTCGCAGTTGCAGTTGACAGAGGCTTTGTCCGTCAGGGCGAAGAGCGTCAGGCAGACTTCATTGACATCATTGCTTGGAGACAGCAGGCAGAATTTGTTTGCAAGTATTTCCGCAAGGGCTCAATGATTGCAATCCAGGGTAAGATTCAGACAAGAACTTACGAGGACAGAAGCGGCAACAAGAGAAAGGCAGTTGAAATTGTTGCAGATAACGTAAGTTTCTGCGGCTCAAAGAGTGAAACAGGCACAGGCGCAAGAAATGATTCTTTCGCAGCTGCTCAGCCTGCTCCCGCTTATTCAACCGCTGACGAAAGCGATTTCAAGGAGATTCCCGAAGACGATCTTCCGTTTTAAGAGATTGTCTCATCTAAACTGAAAAGGAGGTTTTATCCATGGCTTACGAGAAGAACGACAGAAGACCCAACAAGAAGGGTCGCAGAAAAGTTTGTACTTTCTGTGTTGAAAAAGTTGAATGCATCGATTACAAGGATGTTAATAAGCTTAATAAATTCACTTCGGAAAGAGCTAAGATTCTTCCCCGTCGTGTAACAGGTACTTGCGCAAAGCATCAGCGTGAACTCACAACCGCTATCAAGCGCGCACGTCAGATTGCTCTTCTTCCCTACACAAGCGACTGATAAAATCAGTTTTGCTTAACTGCGAAGAGCAAAAGCATAATAAGAATAAACGGTTTGCATCGGATTTTGATGCAAACCGTTTTTTGTTTTTGAAAATTTTCAGAATTAACCGTAACACATTTCCGCGACACCACATATTCTGTCAATGAAAGCGGAAATAAAAGCCGCTTGAAAGAAAGAAGGAGGTTATCTCATGGGTTGCGGATGCAATAACACTTGGTTCATTTTCCTTATTCTCATCCTCTTCTGCTGCGGTGATTGCGGCGGCAACAGCTGCGGTTGCAACAACAACAACACATTCTCAAACAGAGGCAATGACTGTGGCTGTGGCTGCGGTTGCTGACAACTGTGACGGAAACTCAGTTACTTAGCTGAGCAAGTATCCCTGCCGCCTCTTCCTGCGTCAGTCCGCCGGGGGAGGCGGTGAAATTGCGAGGAATTACGTCCTGCCAACGCAGGGCGTATTTTTTTGCGTCATCCTCAGAAATCTCAATGTTATCAAGGATTGTGAGTGAACGTATAACTCTTTTGATTTCGTAAATATCATCGGTCATTTTGAAGAAAGCTTCTGCTTTTTCGGGGGAGAACATTCTGCATCTGTCAATGAATGCGGGGAAGAATGCTGCACAAGCCATTCCGTGTGGTATACCGTAGTTTTCGGTTAAAACATAGCCGAGAGGGTGGGGGAATGCCGTTCCGCAGGTGTTGATAACAAGACCTGCATAAAGTGAACTGTAGTAAAGAGGCTCACGCAACGACGGGTCAACGCGGTCTGTCTTCGAAAGCTTTTTCAGGCAGGAATAAATCACGGGAATGCATTCCTTTGCAAAGACATCAATCACACCCGTGCATTTTTCAGTGAAATAACCTTCAACCGCGTGCGCAAAAGCATCAAGTGCGGTTGAAACCGTTGTTGCATAAGGCATTGATGAAGTGTATTTCGGGTCGCAGAAAGCGATTTTTGCATAGCAATCGGGTCCCGAAATGCTCTTTTTTCTGCCTGTTTCATCGGTTGTCAGCACAGAAACAGCCGTAACCTCGCTGCCTGTGCCGGAAGTTGTGCCGATAAGTGCAACGGGAAGCGGGGCTGCAGAATATTCTCTTTTATAGATGTCAATCGGAGACAAATCGGGATTTGCGGCATAAATTGCAATTGCTTTTGATGCATCAAGCACAGAACCGCCGCCGATGCCGAGAATGAAATCCGCGTTTGTTTTTTTTGCGGCTTCACCTGCTTTGTGACAGGCTGATATCAGGGGATTTTCACCGATTTCATTGAATATTTCATACGATATGTTTTCGTTTTTGAGTGCTGTCAGGGCATCGTCAAGCGCACCGCAGACAACTGCACTTCTTCTTCCCGTGACAACAAGACAGCTTTTACCTAAACCCGATAACTCGGCAGAGTTTTTTATGACGGCATTTTCTCCTAGAATGCATTTGACAGGCATATAGACAGTTGAATTCATAAAGGTCTCCTTTGTATGTATCGCTCTTTTTTATATATTAGCAGATATTGAACAAAAAACCAAGATATTTATATTTTTTTTTGTGATTTTTATTGAAATAACTAAATAAATGTTGTATTATATATATTATTATTTTTATTATGGGAAAGGGCGGACTTGTGAGCTTGAAAAAGAAAATTGCGTTGCTTGCGGCTCTGACCGTTGCCGTAATAGGCATTGTTGTTTTTGCGGTTTTTATGCCAAAAAAAACGGATAAAAGCTTCTTTGCAATGAACACTGTCTGTAATGTTAAAGTTACGGGCAAAGACAGTAAAACAGTTGCCGAAAACCTTGAAAAAACAGTCTCGGGTCTCGATGAAAACGTGCTTTCAAGACAAAATGATAATTCAATTACCGCAAGGCTTAATTCAAACGGCGGCGGAGAGATTGATGAAAAGCTTGCGGGTTATTTCGCCGTACTTCTCGATGTCTGCAAAAAAAGCGGAGGAAGCTTTGATTTTACGCTCGGAAAGGTCAGCGATTTGTGGGGCTTCGGCGGTGAAACGGCTGTCCCGAACCCTTATAAGCTTTATGATGAGCTGGGACATACGGGGTATGAGAAAGTTTCACTTTCTGCAAATTCCGTGACTTTTGAAGATGAGTTTCAGATTGATTTCGGTGCGGCAGGAAAAGGAATTGCGCTTGATTCAGTCAGAGAAAATCTTGAGAAAAGCGAAACAAAGGAAGCCGTTGTCAGTATCGGAGGCAGTATTCTTCTTTACGGTAACAAAGATTTTTCCGTCGGCATAAGGAATCCTGAAGGCAATGCGGGAAGCTATGTTGCGATTCTCAACATTCCTGAAGGCTGTGTTTCAACTTCGGGCAGCTATGAAAGATTTTTTGAAGAAGACGGAAAACGGTATCATCACATAATCGACCCCGAAACGGGATATCCCGCCAAAAGCGGAGTTGTGAGCGTTACCGTCGTTTCGGAAAGCGGCATTCTCAGCGATGCTCTTTCAACAGCCTGCTTTGTGCTCGGCGTTGAAAAAGGCACCGCACTTGCAGCAGAGTACGGGTGCGAAACCGTGTTTATAGACGAAAACAAAACCGTTTATGTTTCGGACGATCTCAAAGACAGAATCGAAATTACCGATAAGGCATATACTTTTTCGGAGTGATACCTGATGAATTTAAAGCTTTTCAAAAAAGGTGACATTGCGGTTATAGCGGTTATATTGGTAATTGCGGGAATATTTTCTCTGTGGCAGTTCTTTTCGGCGGAAAAGCTTACGGCGGTTGTCACAGTTGACGGCAAAACAATTGAAACTGTTGACCTTTCAAAAAAGGAAAGCCGTATAATTATCCCCGACACTGACCCCGCAGTTGAAATTACCGCTGAAGACGGGAAAATCTTTTTCAGTCACGCGGAATGCGCGGACAAGCTATGTGTTTCCTGCGGCGAGCTTTACAGAAAGGGTGACACGGCGGTCTGCCTTCCGTCAAAAACCGTTATCACGGTTACGGGTTCCGATGTGGATGCCGTCACATATTGATTATGAAAAAAACTATCGCATATAAAACGGCGCTCGGAGCAATTCTCTGCGCTCAGGCATTGGCGCTCAGCTTTCTTGAAGGTCTGATACCGCCGCTGCCGTTTATGCCTCCGGGGGCAAAACCCGGTTTTTCAAACATAATAACAATGTTTGCGGCAGGAAGCATCGGTCTTCCCACCGCAGTTGCAATAACCCTTGTCAAGGGCGGTTTCGTTTTTGTGACGAGGGGTCTGACCGGTGCTGTGATGAGCATTTCGGGAGGTCTGCTTTCGGTTGTTGCAATGTATCTTCTGCTCAGATATGCACGGAATTTTTTCGGACTGACGGGCATTTCGGTAATATGTGCCCTGTGCCACAACTGCGGTCAGCTTGTTGCGGCGGCATTCATAACGGGCACACCGAATATTATTTACTATGCCCCTGCGCTTGCGGTTTTCGGGGCGGTAACGGGAGCGGTAACAGGTCTTATTTTTAAGGCGGTTGTGCCTGCTCTGGAAAAACAAAAAAAGTATTTCTTCAGATAAAGGAGGAGTAAAGCTATGGCTAAGACCGTATTGGACGGCGTTTTGACTGCTGTCAAAAAGGTCAGAGGCGGTGTAAAGGTTGACCACCATAAGAACACCGCGGATATGGAGGTTGTCAGAATTCCGACACCCTCACAGGTTGTTATTCCCATGCAGCAGCACATCGGTGCACCTTGTGAACCTGTTGTTAAGGTTGGTGACGAGGTTGCCGTAGGTCAGCTGATAGGTGATACAGATAAATATGTCAGCGCACCTATTTATGCTTCGGTTTCGGGTAAAGTTTCTGCAATCGGAAATGTAAAGCTTCCC
Source organism: Acutalibacteraceae bacterium (assembly GCA_045637305.1). Lineage (GTDB taxonomy): Bacteria > Bacillota > Clostridia > Oscillospirales > Acutalibacteraceae > CAG-177. The sequence goes on along the minus strand of JAZTZD010000066.1, from coordinate 14,110 downwards.
AACGGAACACTTGTGCAGGCCGTAACAATTGATTCGGACGGTGAAATGAGACTTTATGACGGCATCAAGCCGCCGCACGTTGAAACAAGAGAGGACCTTATCAAAGCGGTAAGAGAATCGGGCCTTGTAGGTCTCGGCGGTGCGGGTTTCCCGACACACGTTAAGCTCAATTTCCCCGCAGATAAGAATATTGACACACTTGTTATCAATGCCGCAGAATGTGAGCCGTTTATTACGGTTGACTACCGCGAGTGTATGGAAAATTCATGGGACATCCTTGCGGGTGTTTATCTTCTTAAAGAGCTTCTCGGCTTCAAGCAGGTTGTTATTGCCGTTGAGGATAACAAACCCGAGGCTTTCAAAGTGCTCAAAAACATTGCTGACCATAAGGATGACGTTGACGATGAGGTCAAGCTTATGGTGCTTGAATCAAAATATCCTCAGGGTGCAGAAAAAATGATGGTTCAGTCTGCAACAGGCAGAAGAGTTCCTCCCGGAAAGCTTCCCGCTGATGTCGGCTGTGTTGTTATGAACGTTGCATCGGTTGCGTTCATTGCGCGCTATATAAAGACAGGTAAGCCTCTTGTCAGTCGCTCAATGACAGTTGACGGTTCGGCAATCAAAGAACCCAAGAATATCCGTGTTCCCATCGGAACAAATATCGGCGAAATCATTGAGTTCTGCGGCGGTTTTAAGGAGGAACCCTGCAAAATCATCTGCGGCGGCCCGATGATGGGTCAGGCGATTGTCGGAACGGATCTTCCCGTTTGCAAGCAGAACAATGCAATCCTTGCTTTTGCAAAGGGCGATGCCGTGCTTAAAGAAGAAACAGACTGTATCCGCTGCGGCAGATGTGCAATTGCCTGCCCGATGAGTCTTATGCCCACAAACATAGTTAAAGCGGCAAAGGCAAGAGACCCGCAGACATTGGGTCAGCTCGGAATTATGGTTTGTATGGAATGCGGAAGCTGTGCTTTCGCGTGCCCCGCAGGCAAACCCCTTGTTCAGCATATGCGCCTTGCAAAGGCTATTCTCAGAGGGGAGGGCAATAAATAATGGTTGACGGAAAAAAGCTTGTTGTCAGTGCGTCGCCTCACGTTCGCACAAAAGACACAACAAGAGGAATAATGCTTGATGTTATTATTGCTCTTATTCCCGCACTTGTTGCGGCAGTTGTAATTTTCGGGCCCCGTGTTCTTGCCGTTACCGCAACAACGGTAATCAGCGCAGTTCTTTCGGAGTTCGTTGCAAGAAAAGTAATGAAGAGACACAACACAATCGGTGATTTGAGCGCGGTTGTGACAGGTCTCATTCTTGCTTTCAATCTTCCCGTAAGCATTCCTCTGTGGCTTGCGGCGGTGGGAAGTTTTGTTGCAATTGTTATTGTTAAGCAGATGTTCGGCGGTATCGGTCAGAACTTTGCAAACCCCGCAATTGTTGCAAGAATTTTCCTTCTTATCTCTTCGGGTCAGGCAATGGGTAACTGGGTTGTGCCTCTTTCGTGGAAAACTCAGGCTGTTACAGGTGCAACACCCCTTGCGGTAATTGGCGGAGAATCAGGCGAAGCGCTTCCCTCACTTATGGATATGTTCCTCGGTGTAAGAGGCGGATGCCTCGGCGAAACCTGCTCACTTGCACTCGTTATCGGCGGAATTTATCTTATTGCAAGAAAGGTTATTTCACCCAAAATTCCTCTTGCTTTCATCGGTACTGTTGCCGTTGTTATGCTCATTGCAGGAAAGTTTGATTTTGAATTCCTTGCATATCAGCTTATGGGCGGCGGACTTCTTCTCGGTGCATTCTTTATGGCAACCGACTATTCAACAAGTCCCATCAAATCAAATGCAAAAATCGTTTTCGGCATCGGCTGCGGTCTGCTGACCTGCGTTATCAGACTTTTTGCCGCACTTCCCGAAGGCGTATCGTTTGCAATCCTTATTATGAATCTTCTTGTTCCTCATATTGAAACAATTATGGCTCCCAAGCCCTTCGGCACTGTCAAGGAGAAAAAGGTAAAGGAGGCAAAGGCAAAATGAAAAACTTGAAGGAATATCTTGTTCCAACAGTCACACTTTTTGTTATCTGCTTCGTTGCAACCCTTCTTCTCGGACTTACAAACAATGTTACTGTGCCGATTATTGAGAATCTTGCGATTGAAACGGAAAAACAGTCAAGGCAGGTTGTTTTTGCCGATGCAGCAAGCTTCGGAGAAGCAAAGATTTCCGAAGACGGAACAAGCGTTGTTGCCGCACTTGATGAGGCGGGCAACACAATCGGTTATGTTGTTGTTAATACCGCAAAGGGTTACGGCGGCGACATTTCCGTTATGACGGGCGTTGATGCTGACGGAAAAGTAACGGGTGTCAACATTCTTTCCCACGCGGAAACTGCGGGCCTCGGTGCAAATGCAACGAGCGAAAAATTCCGCAGTCAGTTTGTGAATCTTGTTGCGGGTATCACCGTTTCAAAAGATAAAGCAGGCGAAAATTCAATTGATGCTCTGACAGGTGCAACAATCACCTCAAGAGCAGTTACGGATGCGGTCAATGCCGCAATAGAAGCAGCGGGAGGTGAGAACAATGGCTGAAAAGAAATCGCTCGGTAAGGAATTTACCAAAGGTCTTATCGCAGAAAACCCCGTTTTCCGACTTGTTCTCGGAACCTGTCCCACTCTTGCAACATCAACAAGCGTTGTCAATGCTCTCGGTATGGGAATTTCGGCAATGATTGTTCTTGTTTGCTCAAACATCGTTATTTCACTTCTCAGAAAAGTAATTCCCGCAAAGGTGCGTATTCCCGCTTACATAGTTGTTATCGCATCGTTTGTTACAATTGTTCAGATGCTCGTCAAGGCTTTTGTTCCCGCTCTTGATGCGGCTCTCGGTGTTTTCCTGCCCCTTATCGTTGTTAACTGCATTATCCTCGGCAGAGCAGAGGCTTTTGCAGGCAAGAATTCCGTTATCGCTTCCGCGGTTGACGGTCTCGGTATGGGTGTCGGCTTCACTTTTGCACTCTGCTGTATGGCGGCTGTAAGAGAAATTCTCGGCGCAGGCACATTCCTTGCAGGCGCACAGAATCTTCTTGTGCTTTTCGGTGACAATGTTCTCAACGGTTTCAACGGATTTACACTTATTCCCCAGGACGGCGTTATAACTCCGCTTACTGTTTTCATCCTTGCACCCGGCGGATTCCTTACTTTCGGTCTTCTTATGGCTTGCGCCAACAAGCTTGCTGAAAAGAAAGGCAAACCCAAGGCAGAACTCAGCGGCTGCAGCGCTTGTCCCATGGCTAAAAACTGTGCACTTATTGCGGAAAGCAAGGAATGTGCAGATAAGAAGGAGGGCAAAGCAGTATGAAAATAGCAATGTCAATTCTTCTTACGGCTATCCTTACCGAGAACTTTGTTCTTTGCAAATTCCTCGGTATCTGTCCCTTCCTCGGTGTTTCAAAGAAGCTTAACACGGCGGTAGGTATGTCGGCAGCGGTTATATTTGTTATGGCTCTCGCAACAGGTGTTACCTATCCCATCAACAAATACCTTCTTGAGGCAAACGGACTCGGTTATCTTCAGACAATCGTTTTCATTCTCGTTATTGCTGCACTTGTTCAGCTTGTTGAACTTGTTCTCAAGAAGTTTATGCCGCCTCTTTATAATGCACTCGGCATCTATCTTCCCCTTATCACAACAAACTGCGCAGTTCTCGGCGTTGTTCTTCTCAATATCACAAAGGAATATAATTTTGTTCAGTCAATGCTCAACAGCGTTGGCGCGGGCATAGGATTTATGCTTGCAATGGTGATTTTTTCAGGCGTAAGAAGCAGACTTGAGGGAAGCGACATTCCCAAATTTCTGCAGGGTCTTCCCGTTGTTCTCATTGCGGCATCAATTGTATCGCTTTCGTTTATGGGCTTCACAGGTCTTGTTGACGGAATTTTCGGTTAAGGAGGTAACGGATTTATGGAATCAATTATGATTGCAGTCGGAATAGTAGCCGTTATCGGTCTTATCGCAGGTCTCGGACTTTCAATAGCATCAAAGATTTTTGCCGTTCCTGTTGACGAAAAGGCGGAAGCAATCAGAGAGTGTCTTCCCGGCGCAAACTGCGGTGCTTGCGGTTTTTCGGGTTGTGACGGCTATGCGGCGGCACTTTCAAAGGGCGAAACAACAGACACAGCACTGTGTGCACCCGGCGGAAATGACGTTGCAAAGCAGATTGGCGAAATAACAGGTCTTGCGGCGGGCGAGGTAAAGCCCATGGCGGCGGTTGTTCTTTGTCAGGGACACAATGTCAATGCTGCAACGAAGCTTGAATATCAGGGAGTTAAAAGCTGCCGTATGGCTTCGCAGATTTTCGGCGGACCCAAGGAATGCATATACGGCTGTGTCGGTTACGGCGACTGCGTTGACGTTTGCGAATATGATGCAATCAGCATCTGCAACGGCGTTGCGAGAATCAACCCTTCGGAATGTAAGGCTTGCAAAATGTGTATCGGCACTTGCCCGAAACAGCTTATTGAGCTTATGCCTCTTGAAGAAACAAAGGCGGCGGTGCTTTGCAAAAACCACGATAAGGGCGCACTTACACGCAAGGAATGTACTGCAGGCTGCATAGGCTGTATGAAGTGTGTCAAGGCTTGCGAGGTGCAGGCGATTGCCATTGATAAATTCTGCGCAAAGGTTGATTATGAAAAGTGCACAGGCTGCGGCAACTGCCATTCGGTATGTCCCGTCGGTGCAATTGATGTAATAACCCTTGCAGTTAAAGCGTAAAGAAAATAACCCTTGATGTTCAATGAGAGCATCAAGGGTTTTGTTTTATTTCGCTATATAGTAAATAACCCCGTAAATCACAGCGGCGGCAGAACCGTAGGTTATAACGGGGCCTGCGATTTTGAACATATTCGCACCCGTGCCGAGAATTCTGCCCTCGCTTCTGTATTCCATAGCGGGGGAGACAACGGAGTTTGCAAAGCCCGTAATCGGAACGATTGTGCCCGCACCCGCATAGTAGGCAATGTTATCGAAAACACCCGCCGCGGTCAGGATTGAAGCGGCAACAATGAGCGTTGCGGGAACAAGAAACTTAACATCATCCTCGCTCAGCCCCAGATATTCATAAAGCATTGAGAAGCCCTCACCGATTGCACAAATCAGTCCGCCTACAAGGAATGCGAGTATTCCGTTTTTAAGTTTTTTGCTCGGCGGTGAAGCCTTTTTTGTCATTTTGTCATATTCTCCGCCTGTTATATGCATATAATCATCTCCGATTTCTGTTTTACAGTTATTTTTGCCGAATTGACTGTTTATATACGCGAAATTTGATTGACTTTATCCGTAAAAAGTAATAAAATATCTGTGTATGAAATTTGACAGGAGTGAATTGAAATGGCAGTTAAAAAGTTAAAGTATTTTGCAGGCGGTCAGTGGCTTGATTCATCGTGCGAAAAGTATATGGATGTTTATAATCCCAGCACAGGCGAGGTTATTGCACAGACACCTTGCTGCACAAAGGATGAGGTTAACCACGCAATTGCTTGCGCAAAAGCAGCATATCCCGAGTGGTCAAATACACCCGTTATGAAGAGAGTTCAGGTTATCTTTAAGTTCCGTGAGCTTCTTGAGGCTCATATGGACGAGCTTACCGAAATCTGCGCAAGAGAACACGGTAAGGTATGGAATGAGGCAAAGGGCGACATCCTCAAGGTTAAGGAACCTGTTGAGCTTGCTCTTTCAGCACCTTCACTTCTTATGGGCGAAAGCCTCCGCGACACATCAATGGGATATGACACAACTCTTTACAGAGAATCAGTCGGTGTTTTTGCAGGTATTGTACCTTTTAACTTCCCCGGTATGATTCCCATGGGCTGGATGTCACCCATCTGTATTGCCTGCGGTAACACAATCGTTCTCAAGGCAGCATCAATGACACCGATGACTTGTATGAGACTTGCAGAACTCTGGCAGGAAGCAGGTCTTCCCGACGGCGTTATCAACATTGTTACCTGCTCAAGAAACGAAGCTGAAATCTTTATGGAGCATCCCGATGTTAAGGGTATCACATTTGTCGGTTCAACAAGTGTCGGTCTTCACATTTATTCAAGAGCTGCTGAAAACGGCAAGAGAGTTCAGGCACTTTGCGAAGCAAAGAACCACGGACTCGTTCTTGAAGATGCTGCACTCGAAAGAAGCGCAAGAGGTATCATCAACTCATCATTCGGCTGCGCAGGTGAAAGATGTATGGCTCTTCCTGTTATCGTTGCGCAGGAAAGCATTGCAGATGAGCTTGTTGAATATCTTGTGAAGTTTGCAAAAGAGCTTAAGCTCGGTCCTGCATACGACAAGGAATCAACACTTGGTCCCGTTGTTACCGAAGCTCACAGACAGTCAATTCACAAGTGGATTGAAAAAGGAATCGAAGAAGGCGCAGAGCTTATTCTTGACGGAAGAAATCCCGTTGTTGAGGGTTATGAAAACGGTTTCTATGTCGGCCCCACAATTTTTGACCACGTAACAGAGGATATGACAGTCGGCCAGAGAGAAATCTTCGGCCCCGTTCTCTGCGTTAAGAGAGTCAAGGATTTTGAAGAGGGACTCGAAATTATGAATGCAAATCCTTTCGCAAACGGCTCGGTTATCTTCACACAGAGCGGCTACTATGCAAGAGAATTTGCAAAGAGAACAGACGGCGGTATGGTTGGCGTTAACGTCGGTATTCCCGTTCCCGTTGGCGTGTTCCCCTTTACAGGTCATAAGAATTCATTCTTCGGCGACCTTCATTGTCTGGGCAAGGACGGCTTCCGTTTCTACACAGAAACAAAGGCTGTAACAACACGTTGGTTCGATGAAGAAGAGATGAGAGCAAAGACCGTTGACACCTGGGACGGTTCAGTCGGCGGCGACCTTAAATAAGCATAATTTGTAACCCGCAGTCCTTATCGGGACTGCGGGTTTTTTCAAAGTGATACACATAGCAACTTCTTTGTCTAAAAATCTTAAATTTTTTGTTGGAAAATGTTGAAATTATGAAAGTAATCTGCTATAATTCCGTAGGTTGATTAAAAACAATTTTTAAAACGGAGGCACACAAAGGATGAACCTTAATTTCATCGACTGGGTTTCGTTCAAGAATATTATCGTTGACGGAACAACAACACTTGCCGAATATTGTGCACAGTATGCCGCAGTTCAGACAAACTGGGTTTATACGGTATCCGCAATAATCGCAATTCTCCTTCTTCTCGTTAAGAAGAACAGAAAGTGGCAATGGTATCTTTTCATCATACTTTATATGGTGATGTCGGTAACATCAGTCGGAATGCACACTGCAGATTACGGCGAGTTTATGCCCGGAGTGCTGACAACCAAGCTTCTTGCAAGCTACATTGATATGTCGCTAACAGAGCTTGTTGCGTGGTCGGGTGTATGCGCACTTGCGGTTGAATTCTATCCGCAGGCAGAGAGAAAAAAGCAACGCAATATTTTCCTTGCTGCTGAAACCGCGTGGATGCTTCTTGTTATCGGTGTGCTGACATACGAAGTTTTTGTTATTCACGACAGACCGCTTTATATCGGCGGAGGCGGAGCTCCCATGGACGGCAAAACGGGCGGACTTTCGCTCGCTGAATTCGGATGCTTTATCACGGCGCTTCCCGCTATCTACCTTCTTGCGGCAAACATCAAGCATGTTACAAAAACGGAGAGAAACATTCTTATTGTTACGTTTGCAACATTCATTGTTGCATTTATCATTACCTCTCTCTGGGGCGATAATGAAATAAACAATCTTGCACTCGGCAATCTTCACGGTCATTCATTCTGGCACATAATTTCGGGCGTTGCAATTTTTGAACTTGCAATTTTTGCGGACCACAGAGCGATGAACGAAAAGCTTGAAGCCGCAGGCGTTGAAAGAGTCTGATAAAATAAAAACGGTTTGCATTGATTATAAATGCAAACCGTTTTCTTTTTTGTGTAATATAAAAAGTCGAAGGGAGTCCTTTACGGACTCCCTTTTTCGACTTTTAGATGAAAGGATGGTGGGGTGTTCTGAACTGTTGCACTCAGTTCAGAACCAATTGTTTCTCACTTGCTATGTTCATATTATATATCATTGTAAATAAAAAAACTACACTTATTTGATTACAATATGGCTACAAAACGGTTACAAAAATAATGAAAAAGTTACAAATTGTAACCTTTTGGCTTTCGAATGATAGTTTTAAATCTGAAAAAGGTGCATATACATTAAATATATTGATTTTAAGGAGCACCGTGATGAAAAACAGACAGTCAAAGGACATGCATACGCAGATTGTAACCTTTGCGGTTTCTCTGCTGATGATATTTGCAATAATGATAAGCGGAGTGGGGGAAAAGCTTCCCGTTATCTGCGCATCAGTTGTTTTTTATGCTCAGACGGCGGGACAGCCGTCTGAAAGGGCAACGGAAACTGTAAGTAATATTGTTAAAAAAGAAAAGGAAAGCACTGAACTCCATAAAACAAAGCCTGTGGTGTCGGATGATATAACCGAAACTCCTGCCGATATTATTGAAATAATAAAAAAATATACCGAGCTTTTTGCAGATGACAAAAAGGACGGCGAAATAAAGGCGATAACGTATGAAAAATCGGGTGCGACACATATTTTTGAAAATGTGCGGGTGAAGAACACAACCGACACAAAAACACTCAACATAGAAAAGGTGCTTTCATATCCGCTGGAGCTTTCGATTGACAAATCGAAGCCTGCCGTGCTGATTTTTCACAGTCACACATCAGAAGGCTATGAAATGATAGAGCGCGAATGGTATGCGGTTGATTACAGCGCAAGAAGCAACGACGAAAGCATAAATATTGTCAGGGTCGGCACGGAAATAGCGAATTATCTCGAAAAAGCGGGGTATACTGTTATTCATGACAAAACAATCCACGATGACAGTTATTCGGACTCGTATCCGAATTCAAGAAAAACAGTTGAAAAGCATCTTGAGGAGCATCCCGAAATTCAGATTGTGCTCGATATTCACAGAGACTCAATCACGCAGAATGACGGCAGTAAAATAAAACCGTTCAATACGATAGGCGGCAAAAAAGCGGCACAGCTTATGATAATTACAGGCGCCGAAGAGGGAAAGGTCAAGGATTTTCCCGATTGGGAATATAATCTGAGATTTGCTCTGCAGCTTCAGAAAAAATGTGAAGATATGTTTCCGGGGCTTATGAGACCCGTGCTTTTTTCGCAGAGGAAATACAATATGGATATGACAAGATTCAGTCTGCTTATTGAAATGGGAAGCGAGGCCAATACGCTTGAAGAGGCTTGCTATTCGGGAAGAATGCTGGCATCGGCACTTGCGGCGCTGATGGATGAATATACAGAGTCATAAAGGAGAAAGTATGAAAATTTTCAGAATATATTTTGCCGTTGCGGCATTGTGTATGATTCTCACGGCGGCAGTCGGAGGCATAATAGAAGCCGAAAGCAACACAAGAAGAGTTGCTTTCGGCGATGAAGACATTTTACCCTTCGTACAAGGGACTCTTGTAAACTACGATGTGGTCGTTTGATTGCGACCATAAGGTGAATCCTTCCTTTTCAAGCAAGGGGACGGCATCAGCGTAAATATCTGAATGAATGAACAGAGCGATGAAATCATATCTTTCGTGATTGATAAGCTCTGTTTTTTCTGCGTTCAGGTCGTTATAGTCGAAAATATAGATTTCGTCGCGGTCACAAAGATGAGAAGTGATGAGTGCATTTCCTGCAATTACGGCATCTTCAGGAATGCTGTCAAGCATCTGCTCCGACTGAACGTAGAATTCTTTCTTTTCGTTATATTGTTTGATGTAATTCGCATCGTTTGCCTGTGTACCCGCAAAAAACAGAATGGTTGCAATGCTCCATAAAACCGGAATGTTTCTTCTCATCTGAGGTGACATATCGCTGACATTGATAAGTGACATAAATATCATCAGAGTTGCGGGCCCGAAGATATACTGAAAGCCGATGTTCGCCGCATAGCCGTAATTGACGCCGATAACAAGATTCATTACGATAAACGGAACCATAAGCAGATATCTGTGAATCTTTTTGGTGAAGAACGGCAAAAACAGCAGCGGAATCATTACGTTAAGGAAGAAAACAAGCGTTTTTTCATGAATGAGCTGGCTGAGAAGATAGCCTGGATTTGAAAATGCACTTATAACAACATCGATAATGCCGCCCTCGGGGTCAATAAGAAGATGACCGAAGCGCGAAGATGTCATCGTATGGCCGTCGCCGTTTTCGGTCAGCCATCGGGTAATGAATATCATATATCCGCCGCTGAGAAAAGCGGCAATGAGTCCGTGGATACGCTTTGAAAACTCTTTGTTTTCAAAAAATGCGTACATACCGACTGCGATAATATAAAGCGGTGCATCTTCTTTTACAATGCAGACGAGTGCCGAGAAAATGTAGAATGCGGCGGTTTTCTTTGTGTCAACCGCCCACAGAGTCCACATAAGAAGTGTCGGCAGAAATGCATTTTCGTGAAAATCGTAGAAACAGGGTGAAATCAGCGCTGTGCTGAAAACATATGCGGCACCGATTGCGATTGTTGCTCCCTGACTGAAGCCACGCTTTTTGGCAATGAGAACGAGAGGAACAACGCCGCCCATTGCGAGCACTGCCTGAGAAATAAGCAGAGTTTCCTCATAGGGGAAAAGCTTGAAAATCGGGACAAGCAGATAGAATATGTATGACGAATGAATTGCGAAATGGGACATAAGGGTATCTCTTTCGCAGGTTGTGACGGCTGTGAGATTATCTGCGAGAGAATGGAACATCTGAACAAAGAGACCAAAATCGTGAGTGCCTGTATAAAAAAGCCTGTGATGACAGATTGTGCCGATTGAAATAAATGTTATCATTGCAACCGTGAAGCCTGCAATTATCGCTTCGCTTATGAATGATGAGGATTTTTGCGGCATTTCTTCGGTCGGCTTCAGCTTATTTAAGGCGTACGCAATGACAATAAGCGAAACGAGACTTACTCCCGCCGTGAGATAGAAATTATTTACGCCCAGAAGCAGGGATAAATCAAAAAACACGAGCGAAACTATTGCCGAAATCGGGTCAAAATTCCGCAGATGCTTCGGAAGCAGGGCACAGATAGTTGTCAAGGCAATGAACACCGACAGAACAATCAGCACAACATCGATAAACGGAACAGCGGATATATATTCGCCCCAGTTTTTTATCGGGTCAGGACCGTCTTTGCCTATCACAAGATTCAGCGCAACCGAAACGGAGAAATAGGAGGTTATTATCCTTAAAAGCAACATTTCGGGAAGTCTTGCGTGCTCAAGAAATATTTTGAGTTTTTTTAAGAATGAAATTTTATCAGTATTCATTTCAAACCTCTTTGCAATATAATCTTTTATAAATATACCATTTTCAGCCTTAAAAAGCAATGGAGAAAAAGTTACAATTCGGTAAACATTGCTTTTTATTATATTCGCAAAGGATACCCGAAACACTCAGTAAAAGAAAAAAGCTTCGACCAAAAGGCCGAAGCTTTTTAAATTTTAAATGAAATTATTTTGCTGCGCCGCCCATGAATTTGAGAATGAACATGGGAAGTGTGTTGAGGAAGAAGTTTGCGAGACCTACAAAGAATTCTCTGATTGCGTTGTACTCAGCAAGGCATTCAACTGTGTATATATCAGTTACGTTCTTGCCTTCGTTTTCCCAGCTGTCGCCGTCCCAGTATTCTGTAGCATAGAGAACTTCAATCTTGATTGTGCCTTTGCCTGTTGATTCGATAATACCGGTCTTTACTGTGTCCTTCTTGGTTTCGTCAAGGGTGAGGAGAGTGTTGAGTTCGCCAAGGAGAGAACCGTTAAGTCTTGCTGTGTAGCTTACGGGAACAAGTCTTGTGTCGCCGAACTGAAGAGCACCGTGGTCCTTGGGTGAATCGCCTGTTACCTTGAAGCCGAATGATCTGCCTGCGTAGATCTTGCCTTCTGTTGTAACTTCAAATTTGCAGTTAGCCTTGTTAGCCTCTGTGTTCTTCTTGGAATTTGTAACAACTGCAAGAGAATCACTTGCGGGGCTTGCCTCCTGAACGTTTGCGTCATATGTATATCTTGCGATAATGTCATATCTTGTGTTTGCGGTAAGGTTTGTGAAAGTACCGTTCTTCTCCCACTTATTTCCGTCGTCGATTGAATATTCAACGCCGTCAATAACGTCGATGATGATGGAGTTGTTGGTCTTGTCCTTAAGAACGGGTACGGGAGCCTTGCCCTTTGATGCCTTAAGAGTTGCAACAGTTACGGGTGATGAAGGCTCACTTGCGTAGTACTTGCCCTTAACAGCCACATATCTGAGATAGATTGTGTATTCTGTTTCGGGAGTAAGACCTGTGAATGTTGCTGTCTTAACCCATTCGCCGTCGTTAAGCTTGTATTCGCAGTTTGCAACAGTCTTTACGGTGATGCTTGTTGATGTTCTGCTGATGGGAACAGCTGCTGCAGGTGCGGACTGAGCCTGAAGAACTTCAACAGGGAAAACATTTGTTGCATCATAGGAAACACCGTTGATTGTGATTGTGCCCTTAACATTGTATGTTTTGCCTGTTACGGGATTTGTGAAAACAGTAAGGTTGTTTGCCTCATCTGTGAGACCTCTGAGGGTCTTGGTTGCATCGTCGCTCTGAACTGCTGTGAAAACGATGTCGTAATCAACGCCGTCAACGGTAACTTTTGCGTTCTTGACGATGATTTCAATGTTGTCAATGTCAACATAGCAGTTAGCAGCTGCGAGTGTGTACTTTGTGAATGTGGGTGCTGCGGGAGCAGTTGTGCCTGAACCCTCTGTTGTTGTGCCGTCTGCGCTTGCGCTTACTGCCATACCCGAGAAGAGCATAAGCATTGCCATAAGCAGAGCGAGAACTCTTTTTGAAGCTGAAGTGATTTTTATCATTTCTGTTTCCTCCGTTTTACTTTTTCCTTATTTTAAGGAATTGATAATTGGATTATAACACAACATTTCAGAAAATGGAATAGTTATTTTTTAACATTTTATAAATTTTGGGGTTTTAAAAGCAGATTTTCGCCTGTTGCCATAGGATTTTACAAGCATTATGATATTTTTATAGGTTTTTTTACGTTTTTTTTTTACAACCTCAAAAACTGATATCTCTGATAAAAACAAAAAAGCCGAACCCGATGCACACTGCATTGAGTTCGGTTTATGTTATTTTTTAAATGTTATGCTTATTGTTGCTGTATACCATTTTTCGCCGTCATCGGTCTGACTCCTTACATCAAACAGGCAATCGTCAATCTTATCAATGACAGACAAAATCTTCGGTGTGCTTTCTCTGTCAACAAAACCGATGTCTTCGCCGTCAGCGAGAACTTTTAAATAATCTTCATCGTTCTCAACAATATGTTCAAGCGATAATTCAATTTTGAAATCTTCAAAGTGCTTGTTTCTGCAAATTTTTTTCAGGATATTCTGCTTTTCGTCGTGATAGCAGTTAACTAATTTAGCATAAATCACATCGTTTTCTGCAGCTTCATTTGGTTTTTTGGCGGGTTCGCTCTCCGAATTCAAAGACAGATTTCGGTATTCTTCAATTTGCGGTGATTTTTCAATTCCACAAAGTTCTTTTTCGTCTTCTTGGATTTCTGTATGGTTATCGGTTTTTGCCTCTTTATACTTTTTATAAATGCAAAATGAGATTATCAATATTGCAATGGCACCAAGGATATATCCGACAACCGGAAAAACATCGATAAAGCCGATAACAAGAAATATTAAAATTAGAAATCCGATAATTGTCTTAATCATAAAAAAACAAATCCCTTTTTCTGAATTGTTCGGAATACGTTTCGATAAAAAAACAAAGGCAGTCTGCGGACTGCCTTTGTTGGTGGAACAGATGCAACCACAGTAGAACCACCAGTTAAAGCAGAACTCAGAGAGTCAAAATACTCCTCTGTTTCATCTATTAATATGTCATCAATAACTATCTCTTTATCGCCTGCGTTGAGATAAAGTGTCATTTTCTTATCGTAAAGGTAAATTGCCCGCACGAAGATGTTTATAAATCCTCGGC